>JBBRGL010000347.1:0-1578 GCA_038240675.1 Peptostreptococcales bacterium | reverse complement strand
TGTGCTTTGATTTCTTTGAATTTCTCCTTTTCACTGGACACGTTGATATTTACGTACTTGACACCTTTAGTATCGAGAAATTTCAATGCTTTCATACAATAAGGGCATGTGCTTGTTGTGTATAATGTCACGTTTTTCATAAGGAATCCTCTTCCATAAATATCTTTTTAATATGTCCCTGTTTTTTTGAATTTTACCCATGATTAGAATTTTGTTTTTAAGTCATCTGCCCATTGCTTAATCAACTCAGGCTGAGACAAATCAATGGGTGACCCTTTTTTAACACCAAATAACAACCGTGCAAATCCAGGCAATTCTTTATCAATTTTCCCACCAAAAAAACCAACAGATTGGGGTTTGATTTTACCCTTTAAACTGTCAAAACTTTTATGAATGGTTTTTTTTATGCCCGCTCTCCCGAGCTCGGCAATGTAGTTCATAGCAAAAAAAGCCGTTGGTATTTTTTTGAGATTGTCCTCATTTTTTTCGACAAAATGAGCCGCTTCAGGCACCCATCTAAAACCATTGATTGGCGCCCCAATAATGACGCTGGCATAGGGGCTAAGGTCAGTCACTTGTTCAAAAGTCAGCACATCCACTTCAAAGTCACTCTTTTCGAAGGTCTCCTTGATGATCATAGCCGCCTCTTTGGTTGTGCCTGTCTTAGATGTGTACGCAATAAGCATTTTCTTCATATCCAATCCTCTCTTTCCTGATTTAATCTAAGTTTATCATATCATATTCACTGAAAAATAAAATAATACCTTCATTAAAAAACAGATGCATGGCACTATGGTACACTAGAACTGTCCTGATTAATTACACTTTTAGCAAAGTAAAGAAAAAGCACGCATAGTCAACAGATAATCAAGCATAGCCATAAATAAAGACCTCGGAGTGCATAGCACGAGGTCTTTATCTTTTTCAAGTATTTTGATTGATTCAGCGGGACATTTCAGATTATAATTCTATAATAATTTGGATACGTTTCACTGCCTTCATACGCGCAGACGCCAACACGTGGCGAATTTACAATAGGTAACAGCATCTCTTCACCACATTCATGTTCCGCGCTGCATGCGTCACACAAAAACCCTTTATCTTCATAAATGCACTCAGCACAAATAACAGTTGCCGTATTTTCACCACATTCATCGCAAATACTGACTATAGGTTTGTTGCGTGACAAAATGGCTATTCCGTTTTTCTGCCTATAACCTTCACGGTAGCCAATCACTTTGATTGTAAGGTCAGTCGTTGATCCAAAGTCGTATTCATACTTGAATGCCATTCCCGCTTTAAGCACTTTAAGCAACTTACTGCTCATGCTTTTTGCAGGCACACCCCATCCTCCAGAAAGACTTGGTGCCACATCATATGACACTCCATTTATTTCGAACGCACTTAAATGCCCACAACACTCAAGCCAAATCTCTCTTAAAAAAACATCTAAATCTTTAAGCGTTGCATTTTCTGAGATCTCAATCAACAACCAATACTCTTTTGCATAAGCACCTTCAACAGACAAACTGAAATACCCGACTTTTTTTCCGTTTCCAGTGCTGGCAGTTAGTGCTT
>JBBRGL010000346.1:0-1699 GCA_038240675.1 Peptostreptococcales bacterium | reverse complement strand
AAGTCGTAGGCCTACAAGATCGAAAAAAGCACACGCCGAGAGAGCTCTCAGGGGGCCAACAACAACGGGTCGCAATTGCTAGAGCACTTATGAACGATCCGGAAATTCTTTTAGCCGATGAACCAATAGGCAACTTGGATTCCAAAACAGGCGAAGAAATCATGCAGCTATTTAAAAAAATCAACAAAGAGCGCGGAAAGACCATTATTCAGGTCACACATGCACAAAAGGCAGCTGAGTACGGTAGCCGAATCGTTCGATTTATGGATGGCGAAATCATTGAAAATTTCAGCATAAAAAAATTATCTATGGAGGATTCACATGAAGCTTAAGACCGTATTACTGGGCGCAACTGCCTTTGTGCTTGCTCTGTCCCTTGTAGCGTGCAAACCTGTAGAAGCAAATGCAGATGTTGTTGCAACTGAAGCTGCACCTGTCGAAAAATCATTTGAAGTCTTCGGAATGGTAAAAGGACAGTCAGTGCCTGTGAGTTTTGAAATGGAAATGAAACTTTATGATAAGCTCGTTAAAACAGGAGACTTGGTCCGTAAAGGAGATGCTCTATTTACCTTTGATCGTGTCAAAGTGGATCAAATGGCTGCCCTTAAAAAATTAGAGTTAACAGCGGCATCTACCAAACTTAGTGGTGGTCAAGTGGAAGGGTCCAAGCTTCGAAACACATTGGACTCCCTTGAAACAAGCCTTGCTCAAAAAAAGCAAGAGTATGCCAGTAAGAAGAAGCTTTTAGAAGAAGGCATGATTTCGAAATCAGAATTGACAACCCTTGAGACAGAGGTGAGAACCCTTCAAACAGATGTTGATAACACAAGGTTATCCATGTCCAATCAAGGGGCAGCAGATTCGTCGTCAAAATCAACTGAAAAAGCAGAGTTCGCCCGTGCTGAGATTCAGTATAAAACCTTTGAAGACCTATTGAAAGATGGACTGTGGGTCAAGGAGAACAAGGTCATTTCTCCTTACGATGAGGCCATCGTTGAAGCGTTTGATATTTCACCCTACGCTTATGCAGAACCCAAAACGGTCCTTTTAAAGCTTATAGACACAAAGACGCTCTTTGTTGAAGCGGAAGTTTCTGAAGAATTCATCAAGAAAATTAAACTTGGAAATGCCGTTGAAATTAAGCCTTTGTTTGATAAAGAGAAAATCTACCACGGGAAAATCACCAGTATTTCAAATCTTCCTTACGAAAAAAACGGAGAAATGATCGTGCCTGTACGTATTGAAATATCCGATAGAGATGCAATGCTGTTGCCAAACTTCAATGTTGACGTCAAAATTTTAACAGAATAGTGTCTTTCTTTGTTCAGACAATACAAAACCCCTTCTCGATAGAGTGGGGGTTTTGTATTGTCTGATAAAACGCGAGGTTTTTAATTAAATGATGGATTGCGTTATTTATATTGCAAGATATCTATCATTTCACAAATGCATTATTTTTAAACGTTCATATAGGCCAGTTTTTTGTGCAATTAAAAAATCATTATGAATACCATAAATTTAAACTTGCATATATCGGTATAACGGTATACAATAAATCTATAAATGAGATGTGAAAACATTCAATCGTAGGAGGTTTAAGGATGGAAGATTTAAAACTAAAAGGGTATACAGAATCCTGTCGTCGTTGTGGGTGTTCACATGAATTGAGTGTTATCGGTCTCTGCAGTAGTTGTGAGAC
>JBBRGL010000345.1:0-1727 GCA_038240675.1 Peptostreptococcales bacterium | reverse complement strand
AGATTTTCAAAAAACCCTTATATGCGGAACCAGGTATGGAAATGTTATGGCTTCAAGGGGATCAGTCATTCCACTCTTTATTGATCAAATTAAAAATGGGCTTCCATTAACAGTAACGGATCCTAACATGACTCGTTTTTTGATGAGCCTTGATGAGGCTGTAGAACTCGTTGTATTCGCATTCCAGAATGCTGAAGCAGGAGATATTATGGTTCAGAAATCCCCAGCATCAACGATTCGAGATTTAGCGCAAGCAATTAAAGAACTTTTTAAAGCAGATAATGAAATTAAAGTGATTGGTACACGCCACGGTGAGAAACTTTATGAAACACTGCTCACAAAAGAAGAACATGTTGTCGCTAAAGATATGGGTGGATTTTATAAAGTTCCTGCAGACAAAAGAGATTTAAATTATGATAAGTACTTCGTTGAGGGCGATCAGAGTCTATCTTTTGAAGAAGAATACAATTCGCATAATACAGAGCGCCTTAACGTTGATCAAATCAAACAAAGATTGCTGACCCTCGATTATGTAAAAGCAGAGTTGGAGGCTTGGAATAAATGAAAATCCTTATAACAGGCGCCAATGGATTTGTAGGCAAAAACCTGACTACTGAGCTGAAAAATAAAGGCTATACGAATTTATGGCTATATGACATTGGTGTGGAGCAATCCGTCTTAGAAGAAGCTGCTGAGTGGTGTGATTTTGTATTTCATCTGGCAGGTGTCAATAGACCCGAAACAGAAGCAGAATTTATGGCTGGCAACTTTGGTTTTACAGATACGCTCCTCAACCTCTTGAAGAATGCTGGAAATAAGGCACCTGTTCTCATTACATCCTCTGTTCAGGCAAAGCAGGACAACCCCTATGGCCTCAGCAAAAAAGCAGGTGAGGACCGATTGCTTCAATACGGAATGGAAGAAGAGTGCCCAGTATTGGTGTACCGATTGCCTAATTTATTTGGCAAATGGAGCCGCCCAAATTATAATACCGTAGTGGCAACTTACTGTTATAACATTGCACGGGACTTAGACATTCAGGTGAACAATCCAAATGCTCTTTTGACACTATGCTATATCGATGATGTGCTGGATGAATTTCTACTTGCCTTGTCAGGCAACCCGACAAAAGACGGCACGTACTGCGAAGTCCTTGTTACCAATCAAATTACATTAGGTGAACTCGCTGAGACTATAAAAGGATTTAAAGATTCAAGGGCCAATCTCACTGTACCTAATATGGGTATTCCTCTTATTAAAAAACTATACAGCACCTATTTAAGTTTTATACCAGAAGATAAGTTTAGCTATGACTTGAAAATGAACAGTGATCACCGGGGTTCATTTACAGAATTTATACGCACTGAAGAGCGTGGTCAGGTATCCATCAACGTTTCAAAACCAGGTATTACAAAGGGGAATCACTGGCATCATACTAAAAACGAAAAATTCTTAGTGGTCAGTGGTCAAGGCATTATCCGATTTCGGAAAATTGATTCACTTGAAATCATCGAATACTCTGTCAGTGGAGAACACTTGCAGGTCATAGATATCCCTACAGGATATACACACAATATCGAAAACATTGGGGTATCAGACATGGTGACAGTGATGTGGGCCAATGAAGCCTTTGATCCACAAAAACCAGACACTTATTTTTTGGAGGTTTAAATGAAAAAGCTAAAGGTCATGACAGTAGTCGGCACAAGGCCCGAAATTATTAGGCT
>JBBRGL010000344.1:0-1816 GCA_038240675.1 Peptostreptococcales bacterium | reverse complement strand
GGTTGCCTCGGAGCAACTTAAATCATACTGTGGGTCTCTATACTTTCGAATAGCATCTTCCATTGTCATGTGTGTTTTCTCCTGAGTTTGAATTATAAACTCTCCGCTAAAGTCAACCGTTCCTTTAGTGACAAGTAAACTGAATAAACTATTTCTTAAGCTGTTGAATGTACTGTTCAATTGGTATTCGTACTCCGCCCACTCCCGTTATGCCCTCTTCAAGAAGAATGCTGAGAGCTTCTATGCCAATAGGCCTTAAATTACTGTATTTTTTTGAAAGGACATAAATTGTTTTTATAGCGGCAACTTGGTCTGCATTAGCGCCTTTAGCTGAAGTTCTTTCTCTGTTCTCTGCAACCTTAATAATATCTATAAAGGTCCTCATCATATGGACGTCGGCCTCCATGTGGTCTCTGCTGTTTAGGCGTATCTCCAAAGCCAGCTTGATGGTCCAATAAACAAGGAAAAATCCGATGACAACAGTCACTAATTGAATTATTTTCGGCATGCTTGATACTAACGATTCCCACATATTTTAAAATCCCTCACTCTCTTGTAGACATATCCTCTTATACCATAATACCATAAAGTTTTGAAATTTCTGCAATATCTATTTCAAGCGCTTCATTAATGGGTACACCTGAAGTCTCACGCAGAAGTCTAGCGATATATTCTTTTTCTCCCGGCGTATAAATGCGGTCATGACCAGGTGCTTTTTCAGATTCCCGTAACGCTCTAAGGATATCGCCTGTGGTTTTCTTAAAGGCTTCCAAAGTTGTAAAAGCTTCGACATCAATGGCGATGAAAAAATGACCCAAGTTGTAAGGGACCTTCTTGCCATCGTTCATGCCCGAAAGGGCTTTTAGGAATGCACCACCTTGCAGTGCTGCAGAAAGGATTTCAACCACAGTGGCATAACCATAGCCCTTATAGCCGCCCGTTAATTCACCGATGCCACCTAGTGGTGTAAGCGCAGCCCCACCTGTCACTAAATCCACTAAAATTGATTCGGTATCTGTTCGAGGTTCTCCGTCTGAGCCAATGACCCATCCCAACGGGAGTTCCTTGCCGAGTCTTTGATACACTTCAATTTTGCCCCTCTGAGTCACTGATGTAGCACAGTCAAGCACAAACGGAAAATCTTCATCCGTCGGGAACCCAAATGTCAGAGGATTTGTCCCCAGCATATTTTCAATGCCAAATGTAGGTGCAATAGAAGGCCTGGCATTGGTGCCTGTAATACCAATAAGGCCTTGTTCCGTCGCCATTGTGCTGTAATAACCGGCAATGCCGTAATGATTGGAATTACGCACAGTCACCATACCCATACCAAATTTTTTGGCTTTTTCGATGGCCAGTGTCATTGCGTACTTCGACACAATTTGCCCCATGCCGTTATTGCCGTCGAGGACTGCCGTTGTCAGTCCTTCTTTAATTGTTTCAATCTTTGTGATTGGACTGATGATGCCCTCGCGGATCCGGTCGATATAAATAGGCTTTAACCTTCCAATGCCGTGGGAGTCAATGCCGCGTTTATCGGATTCTATCAAAATATCCGCACAAACCTTTGCATCATCGAGGGGTAAACCCACTGCACATAAAACATCTTCCATATATTTCTCAAGAATTTCAAAAGGAATTGAACGCATAAAACCTCCAAATTGAGTATGATTATTTCATAATTTTTCGAGCGATGTAGAGCGCTGGTTTAAACCAAAACTTTTCCATATCTTTTGCCACAAGTGTCATCTGATCACTAATGCCAATGCTTTGAGGACAATGAGCCTCACATTTTCGACAATGGGTACACAGAGAA
>JBBRGL010000343.1:0-1865 GCA_038240675.1 Peptostreptococcales bacterium | reverse complement strand
CAAACAGGTCAGTGACAAAATCAGACTTGATGAAAAGTTCAATCAACTGAAACATTTGCTTTCTGAAGATCACCCCATGCATTACCAAACGCCTAAAACCAGCAACGATAAAGAAGACGCTCTCAAACGCATCAAAATTATCTTTTCTAAAGTTGGCATTATGGGTGAAAAAGGCGGGGATGATATATTAAAAATATGCGATTTCCTCATTGTCAACAACGCCTCAAGTTATGAATCCAAAGTGGGAGAGATTAATGCTGAATTTGCTGACAATTCAAAAGCCATGGAACAGCGCATCCGAAGAGCCATAAACCGAGGCCTTGTGAATTTAGCAAATTTGGGCATTGAAGACTATATGAACGAAACTTTTATGCGTTATTCATCGACGCTTTATGATTTTGAAAGTGTCAAAGCAGAGATGGATTTTATCCGAGGAAAACGAAAGTCCGGCGGCAAAATAAGCGTCAGGAAATTTGTAGACAACTTGCTTCTACATAAGGATTTGTAATGCTTAGAGGGTTTTTATTTCTTGATCTATTGCGATTTCGAAAAAAATATTAAATAATTTTAATCTTTTAAAAGGAGTTTTGTGAGTTTTCGCGAATTTTTGTGATAGGTGTCTTGTACAATGGACACAAATCAGAAGGGGGGATTTCTTGAATGGAATCTAAGAAAAAACAAGCAACCTTTGGCATCGCACTAATTCCTGTTATTTTTTTAATCACACTCCTGTTAATTGTTATCAAAGCGGGTGGAGACGCACACATTCCACTTTTCACCTCTGCAATGTTCGCAGCTGCAGTCGCTATTTATGGCCTTGGTTACAAATGGTCAGAAATTGAAGAAGGTATTGTAGAAACAATCAAAATGGCAATGGGCGCGATCATCATCTTGATGATCATCGGTCAAGTCATCGGCACATGGATTTTGTCCGGTATTGTACCGACGATGATCTACTATGGTCTTCAAATCATAAGCCCTGGTATATTCCTTGTGGCAACACTTCTTATTTGCTCTATCGTTTCCCTTGCTACAGGTAGCTCATGGACAACTGCTGGTACTGTCGGTATCGCTCTTATGGGCGTTGGCATGGGTCTTGGTATCCCGGTACCTGTTATCGGCGGCTGTATTATCTCTGGAGCATACTTTGGCGACAAAATGTCACCGCTGTCTGACACGACAAACCTTGCACCTGCAATGGCTGGGTCGACGCTTTTCGATCACATAAAACACATGTTCTATACAACAACACCAAGTTATATCATTTCCCTTATTTTCTTTGGTTTTCTTGGCGCTGGCTATTCGGGCAACGTTATTGACAAAGGACCTATCGATTTAATGCTCACTGGACTTGCAGCGGAATTCAACATCAACTTACTGCTTCTGATTGTTCCAGTAGCGGTACTCACGATCGTTGTATTAAAAGTCCCTGCGATCCCTGGTTTATTCCTCGGCGCTATTATGGGCGGTTTTGCTGCTATGATTTTCCAAGGCTCGTCTCTTATGGACGTGGTTGGCGCTCTTCAAGGTGGCTATGAATCAACTTCTGAGATCCCTGCTGTTATTGACCTTTTGACACGCGGTGGTATGCAAAGTATGAACTGGACTATTTCTCTGATTATGTGCGCCATGATCTTTGGGGGTACGATGGAGAAAACAGGCATGCTCAGAGCTATTGCCAATGCTATTCTTAAGTTTGCAACGACTACAGGCAATTTAGTAGTTGCAACAATCTTTACATGTATCTTCATGAACGTTATCGCTGGCGACCAATACCTTGCAATCGTTATTCCTGGTAGAATGTTCAAAGATGCTTATGAAGAAAAAGGTCTTGCACCTAAGAACTTGTCAAGAGCCCTTGAGGA
>JBBRGL010000342.1:0-2064 GCA_038240675.1 Peptostreptococcales bacterium | reverse complement strand
AAAATCAAATGGATGCTTTTTTCTTTAGCAAGTCTACCGACAAAGAGCACAACTTTGTCAGTAGGCGTAATCCCATATTTTTCGCGTATTCTCAATTTGATTTCTGGATTGTCATAAGCCTCTTTGAACTTTAAAATATCTATTCCTGTGGGTATAATACTGATCCCGGCTTTGACACCATAGCTGATCAATTTAGCTTTTGTTTTTTCCGAGGGTGCAATGACATAATCCACATTGCGGCAAAAAAGTTTGATATAGTTTCTCACGACGCGCTTTGAAGGGTTCGTCGCGACACTTTTAGCGATATAGTGGACGTAATCTTCATACATGGTGTGGTAGGTATGGATGACAGGGAGGCTAAATCGTTTGGCGATCATACGCCCAAAAAGACCAATAGAAAACTCAGTGTGGGTATGAATAATATCCAGTTTGAGTTTTTTGATTTTTTGATAGGCCGGAAGGGAGTAAATGGAGCCAACCCGATGTTCTGGTGCTGGCAAAAATGGGACGCTGGTAATTCTGATGACATCAACTGTACTTTTTTTTGCATCTTTAGATTTCACTGTTATCACAAAAACATGATGACCCAAACGTTCGAGCTCTTCTTTGAGTAACTTAATTGACGTTGAAACACCACACACTTGCGGATAATAGACATCTGTAAACAATCCAATATTCATCATTCACCTCATAATAACTCCACACCTACAACGTGAGTTGTGTGGGTTTCATCTGGAAAGCCAATTGACAACGATTCATATACTCCGCATGACAACTCATAAAAAACAATTGCCTTTTGTGTGAAATCTCCCGAAGAAGTTCAACACCTGCACTGAATCGTTTGCTGTCCCATGCTAAAAAAACATCATCTAAAAAAAGTGGCAACTGACACTTGGGGTCAAGTAAATCCACCAATGACAAAAAAAATGAAAAATACAATTGGTTCAATGTACCACTTGAAATGCTGGAGCTTGTTTCCATAGGCATGGCCAAGTTATGGGTTCTTAGAAGCACTCTGTCATCGGCATCGATGATGATTTCTGTGTATCTCCCCTCAGTGATTGCACTAAAATAAGCACTGGCTTGTTTCAAATATTCCGGCTGATAAAGCACTTTATATACCTCATCTGTATAGCGAATGAGTTCTATTAAAATGGATAATCTCCCATAATTTAAACGCGCTTCTTCAAGTTCAACTTCAAGTTTCGCTAAAGTAGACTGAATTTCGAGGGATCTATCTTGCGCTCGGAGATGGGCACATTCCACTTGTGTCGCCCGAAAATCCCCGTAGATACGCACTTCCTCTGTCGTATTCTCATCTAATGACGTTTCTAATTTATTTTTTTGAAGCAAGGTCTCTTCGAGAGTCAACGCATTGAAGGCGTTCAGTTTATGACCTTCCTCAGAAAAGTTCATTTGATCTCTCAAGAGCGACACACGCTTATTGTAGCCCTCCAACAAAGCGCCTTCATTACTTTTGAACGCATCATAAGAAAAGCCAGATAACCCTTCGATTTCAATCATCCCGTCTTGAATCTGCCCCTTTAATTCTTCCCATTCGTTCTGTAAAGTAACTATACAAGCCTCTAAATCAGTCTTTTGCGCTTGATAGGTGGTAAAAGTTTGTACTTTGACTTGTATTTCTTCTAATTTATGCAGGGCGATTTCCACAGATATGGCCTTCTCGCGTTCAAAATCTTTAAGCCTCATTTCATACAATTGAACTTTAAGATGAATTTGATTTTCTTGATCTCTCAAAGTTGATTTTCGCTCTGTCAGGGATCTGAGTTGTATAAGGTGATGCATAAACCCTTCACCAATTGCAATTACTTGATTTTCAGTTTGAATAAAAGGTGTCAATAACATGACTAAATTCAAAATCATTTCAGATGAAGTTGCATTGAATTTAAATTGAGCTTCATATTCAATTTGGATATTTTTGGCTTTTTTGTGTTCCAGATACGCCCACAAGCTAAGCATAAGTCCTGAACCCACACAGAGAATAACCAGTATCGATAAAGCTATTGGCATTGTGTACACCATTATGACGGCCAAAGTCGTACA
>JBBRGL010000341.1:0-2110 GCA_038240675.1 Peptostreptococcales bacterium | reverse complement strand
AAATGGAATAGCTATCATAGGGTTCTCCTTTAATTTAGTCCTCTATGATAAGTATTCGACATAAAAACGCAGTTTCCTTTTTGAAATTCATGGAAATTTAAAACTATTTGTTTTGCTTAGGACTTCTGCGGAATATGCGTTAGAAGATCAGTGGCAAAGCCTCACGACTAAAGCACGGTGGGAGTGGCTGCGCTGGATTCGATCAACGCGGGATGCAGACACACGTCAAAAAAGAATTGATGTCACTTGCTCTAAATTGCAAATGCGGAAAAAGCGACCTTGTTGTTTTGATCAAAGCAAATGCAGCTTTACAGAAGTTTCAAAGAATGGTATTTTACTTGATGGCTCCGAATAAAAAGGAAGCACTTGTGGTCAATGGCTTTTAAAAGGATGAACCCGTGAAATGAAAAGGAGGAATTTTATGTTTTGTTCAAAATGCGGTAGCCAAATGGCAGATGGCGTTAGATTTTGTAAAAATTGTGGAAGTTCTATAGATTCTCTTGCTCAGGCGAGTACTGAATCCACAGTGCCACAATACCAAAACCAAGGGCAGGCACAACCCTTTATACAAACACAACCACCGGTATACCCATCGGCGTCTATGGGCGGTGGAATCGGATTTTCACCAAGAATCAATGATCCCGCATTTGCAAAATATACAAAGAACTCGAATAAGTTTGCGATGGTATTTTCTTTAATCATGGCCGTTGTTGCAGTGGTGGGTTTTACGATCTATGGCCAATCCAGCTCTGAAATGGGCAATCCTCAAGCTTTTTTTATAGGCTGTGGTATTGGAGGCATGTTTATTGTCATTGCTGTTTTTCAGGTTATGGGTAAAAAATCAAGCAAAACCTGGGATGGACAAGTCGTTGATAAACGGATTGAGCAAAAGAAAAGACAGCAAAATAACGGCGATGATACTTCCTACACTGAAAAATATACGGAATTCACAGTTTTTATTCGAAGCAATGAAGGAAAGGACCATAAAATTCGGGTTGAGAACGACGCGACTATTTATAATTATTATACAATTGGGGATCATGTGCGTCATCACGGGGTCTCTAATACCTATGAAAAGTATGATAAATCTCAAGATACAATCATTTTTTGCAACGCCTGTGCAAGTCTCTGTGATATCCATGATGATTATTGTAAACGTTGCAAATGTCCGTTGCTGAAATCATAGTGCGTCAGAAGGCGTATAGAGGTCTATATGTTGAATTACCGTTCTTTGAAGGACCATGTGTATGAGTATGTAAAGAGGAGGCTACACCATGCCATCAATACTGATTGGACAAGATACTATCATGCGGATTTTGAAGAACTACGTGAAAATCAATTCTGAATCGGGAACCGCTCTTGAGAATAAAGCGAGCACATTTGTTGTCGATTTTTTTAGAGACAAGCCCTATTTCAAAAGTCATCAGGACCATTTTGGGCTCCATCCCGTAGAAGGCGATCCGCTGAAGCGCGAAATCGCTTGGGCGCTTGTCAAAGGTCGGGGACAAAAGACGGTGGTGTTGATTCACCACTTTGATGTAGTGGGGATAGAGGATTTTAACCGATTTAAAGACCTTGCTTTTGAACCGGAGCTGCTGATGGAGGCACTTTTAAAAGCACCTGATCAGCTCAGCCAGGATGCCTATTCTGATCTTAGTTCTGGTAATTGGCTCTTTGGGCGCGGTACGGCGGATATGAAGGCAGGCGGCGCGATTCAAATGGCCATCATTGAAGCTTACAGTCGACTGGAATCTTTTGAAGGCAACTTACTCCTGATTGCCGTGCCCGACGAAGAGAATTTATCAGCGGGGATGAGAAACGCAGCAACACTTCTTACTCAGTTGCGTGAAAAACACACTCTGACGTATAACCTGATGATCAACTCAGAGCCACACCAGCGGAAAGAAAGCGCCAAAGGATTGTTGTCGGGTGGGTCTATTGGAAAAATCCTTCCTTTTGTCTATGCAAGCTTCAGAAATTCGTGTTTCACGGAATAAATCTTCCTGATGACCGAAGTTGGAATGACAAAATAGCTTTCGTCAACCAATGTTAATAATCCATCGATGATTGACAGAGAAAGTGGCAATTTGAGCGTGAACCGGGTAAAATG
>JBBRGL010000340.1:0-2294 GCA_038240675.1 Peptostreptococcales bacterium | reverse complement strand
AGGACCACGACAAAAACGGTGGGAAATATAAAAAAGATAAGCGGGAAAAGCATTTTGACTGGCGCCTTCATGGATTTTTCACGGGCTGCTTGTTTTCTGAATTCACGCACCTGCTCAGCTTGAATTCTGAGGACTTTCCCGATGCTCACACCGAGTTCATCCGCTTGTATCAACGCGTTAATGACCGTAGTGAGTTCTTTGACGTTGCAACGATCACTCAATGCTCTCAAGGCCTTTTTGCGTTCTATTCCCATACGCATTTCTTTGAGCGCCCTCGAAAATTCAAAGGTCAACACATTGTCTGTATTGTCCAGGACTTTTGCAATGGCGCCGTCAAAGGATAACCCCGCCTCAACACTGACTGTCACAAGGTCTAGGGTATAGGGAAGGGATCTTAAAATAGCCTGCTTTCTTTTACTGATGCTTGAAATCATAAAAAACCGAAAAAGAATCTGCACAGCAATTAAACCGCTGACCACCATCAAAAAAATCACCGAAGGTTCCTTATGCGCTATAACGGTTACAAAAAAACTCCCTGCACCGACGATAAAACTCATCATATTTTTAAGGAGAGACCATTGAACAGCACTATACTGACGGATCAGACCCGATTCTTCAAGTTGTTTTTGGGTTCTATTAGGCTGTTGAACACCTTTAGAGCTTAAGCGTTTTAACCGCTGTTTTTCTTCTCGACGCGCCAAAAAAGCCTGGTAAAAGGACTTTTCTTCAGGGGCAACCACGGTGGCGTCCATGACACGGTCCAATCTCTTTTGGATAACAAACAAATTTGAAAAAAGCATTTTAAGCACTGTATACAGAAGGAGAAAAGCCAAACAAAACACCAAAACACTAATCCAAGTCAACATAGCAGGCCTCACACTTCTACTTTTATGATTTTGCCGATAGCAAAGATTCCGATAGCTTGGCTAAACCCTGAAAAAATAAGCATCCCAATACCTATCTTCGTGGTGAATAGCAGCATGATATATTCCCGATTGATAAAATACATGGCCAGTGCAAGCACGAAAGGCAGACCTACAACAACCATGCCGGACAGTTTACCTTGAGCTGTCAGCGCTTTAAGTTCACCGTTCAACTTTTGGCGTTCTCGAATAGTGACACTTATATTGTCGAGAAGTTCAGAAAGATTGCCGCCGATGTCTCTTTGTATGAGTACACAGGTCGTCAGGAGTTGAAGGTCTTCAGTAGAAATTCTGAGGAGTAAACTGTTAAAAGATTGATCGACGCTGAGTCCAAAGCTCATTTCCTTAAGCATAATCTTAAATTCTTTAGAAAGAGGATCTGGTGTTTCTTCAACAACAGATGAAAGGGCTTGAAAAAAACTATAGCCTGCTTTCAGAGAATTTGACAAAACACCGATGGCATCTTGAAGTTGATTGTCGAATTTCTTCCTCTTGCTTTGAATGCGACTTTTAAGTATAAAATAGGGAATAAACCATACACTCACCGCGGACACTAACGCCGCAAAAACATTGTGCCAAATGGAAAATCCTATAAATCCAAAAGCAGCTGTAAACAGCAATCGAATCAGTAAAAACTCCTCCGATGTCATCTCCACATCGGCCTGGGCCAAGAAGGTCCTGTTGGCGTCGCTCTTTGCATTTACAGTACGCTTTTGAAATAAAAATTGTGATACTTTAGAGCTCCAGCGTGTATGTTTTAACGACTCCCGCTCGGGAGAGAGTATCTCAGGATTTTTCGCTTGATTCATCATCCGGTCAATGGGCTTTCGTTCACTGCGACTCGCTAGAAGTATCCCCGTGGTCAAGAGAATCAAAACGAAGGCAACAAGCATAGGTATAGCATAGATGAGCACCGCGATTCCCCCTTTGATGGATTATTCTTTAGTAACCATGACCATTCATTGCAAAAAGCGAATTGGGGACAACAATCCCTTGTTCTGCTAATTTATCGACAAATTTAGGCTTGATCCCTGTAAAGACAAACTCACCTTTGACTTTGCCCTTGGTATCTACACCTCTTTGTTCAAATTTAAAAACATCCTGAAGGACGATAATGTCACCCTCCATTCCCTGTATTTCAGTGATATGTGTAATTTTTCGACTTCCATCCACAAGACGTGATTGCTGAACAATCAAATCTATAGCAGAGGCGATTTGATCGCGTATTGCCTTGACAGGCAAATTCATACCACTCATAAGAACCATGGTTTCAAGTCTTGATAGCATATCCCTCGGCGTATTGGCGTGGCCCGTAGTGAGCGAGCCATCGTGGCCGGTATTCATGGCCTGAAGCATGTCGAGGGTTTCGCC
>JBBRGL010000339.1:0-2317 GCA_038240675.1 Peptostreptococcales bacterium | reverse complement strand
GTAAAGGGGAATACTGGAGAGGTCTTGTTTTCTGTCGATTGAATCTATGGCATTCTCAATGAATGTAGGAATATCTTCCTCTATCAATTGGTTTGCCAAATCTTCAGTATGTCGTGCTAGAATAATCATGTGTTTTGCCATTTAACCCACCTCATTTTCAATGCCCATTATAGCATAGTCTCTATCGAAAAGTACAATAGAGGTTTTTAATCAACAGCCATTTATGGATTAGTTCGCTTGATGGGTTCTGGGTAATCCACCCCAAAGATGTCAACTGTGACCTTTTGAATAACTAAAGGACTCAGCGGTTGATCCCTGCTGTCCGTCTTTGTCTTTGCCAACAGATGGACTTTATCGAGCCCTTCAACCACTTTCCCAAAAGCTGCATATTGGCCATCTAAATACAGTGAGGGAGCATCCATTATAAAGAACTGACTTCCAGCTGAATCAGGCACTGCACTTCTCGCCATGGAAATGACACCCTCTGTATGGGAGAGGGGATTGTTAAATCTATTGTCGCTGAATTCACCAGAGATACTATACCCAGGATTGCCTGTTCCGTCGCCTTTAGGGCAACCTCCTTGAATCATAAAACCCTTTATAACTCGGTGAAACGTCAACCCATTGTAAAATTCTTTTTCGACGAGTGCGATAAAATTATTGACCGTATTGGGCGCTAAACTGGGTTCAAGCATCACAATGAGCTTTTCACCTGTTGCCATCTCAATAGTCGCTACAGGCTTTGACAATGGATTGGTGGTGACTTCTACACGGTTATGGAGATCATTCCAGTTCACATAGGCGCCAAAAGCCTTGAGTACAGCACGAATAGGCAAATAGGTTCGCCCTTCTACAATCTGTGCTTTTGTATCATTGTCAATTTTAAGGCCGTTTCTGACAATATACGTCTGATTGACAGGCACTTCTACAGTGATGTCGCCCTTTTGTGCAGTGGCTGTCATCGTCAGTGGATTCCAAAGCACCTTTGCCCCAAAAGCCTCCATAGTCACGCGAAACGGCACCTGAGTGCGATTCTTTTCGTCTAGAAAAGGGTGACCAGAGTCTGTGGTGAAATTGACATTTGTCCCATCAAGTGCAATCGTCATGGGACTGACGACAGCATAGGTAAAAGTCGCAGGAACAATGAACAGGACCATAGCGATGAGTATTATCAAAAGCTTATATGAGCGTCTAGTCATGCGCCCATACCGAAAAGATACATCCCTAAGAAAATTAAAGTCATGGCAAACAATATACGCGGCAAAACGCTTTTGAGTGTTTCAGTAGCTGTTCTGTCTTTACGACTGTGATCCACAAGAAATTTCAGTTGATACTGCAAATCTTTATTCCAAAGTGCTTCTGGAGCTACAATTTCTATATGCGCCTCTATGAGTGCATCTCTTTTTTTATCAGTGACGAAAATCGGATATTTTCCATCTCCAATGGTGTATTTCGTTACAGTGCCCTCTTTTAATTCCTTACTTTCTTTCTGGTATGTGATTTTGTTTTGCTTTAAGGCAAAATCAACACCCGTAATAGCTGATTTCATGGAAGCCTTGAAAAGTCTTATGGTATACCCTCGGCTGCGAATGTATGCCGTAAATCCCGACATCATTAAAAATCCGATGAAAATATACCAATACCAACTTTTTCCCCAAGCTCCTAGCAGTTGAAGGGCCACTGGCATACCTGCTGCAAAGAGCGTTCCAAAAGCCATAAATGGCAGCTCCCCATTGATATCTACTCCCTTGCCCCCAACGATGATAAACGATTCAAGAATAATTAAAACACCTACTAAAACAACAGCCAAGCTAATAATTTGAAATACAGTAAATGACACCGGATCCTCCTCCTCAAAAATAATCACCTTCTAATGCAATTGTAATGCGGGTGCTTTTGACACCCCCTCAAAGAATATGATATCATCATAACATCCACACGCATAAGGAGCAAACAAATGAAACCCATAGAATCATTAGAATTTAATACAAAAGATCAACTGTACAAATTTATGAGCACCAAACTCACAGGCCTTATTGGAGATGAGCCAAATTGGTTGGCCAACTTGTCAAACGCCTCTGCCCTTATTTGGCTACTTCTCAAGGACATTAACTGGGCGGGATTTTATCTCGTCAACCAAGATGAACTTGTTCTTGGTCCCTTCCAAGGCAAGCCAGCATGCGCAAGACTCAAAAAAGGCTTAGGTGTCTGCGGAACAGCTTGGGCAACAGATACAGTCCAACTCATTCCTGACGTACACGATTTCCCGGGACACGTAGCCTGCGATTGTGCTTCCAACGCTGAAATTGTTCTTCCT
>JBBRGL010000338.1:0-2322 GCA_038240675.1 Peptostreptococcales bacterium | reverse complement strand
CTTGGAGGTGTCGGGGGTTATGCCGTTGAAGCATTGGCCCGGGCGGGAATAGGCAAGTTGATCCTCATCGATTTCGACCGCATTGACGAAACAAATCTGAATAGACAGATCATAGCGTTACATTCGACCGTAGGGCGATTAAAAACAGAAGTGTTTGAGGAACGCATCAAAGATATCAACCCGTCCCTCAACATCGTAGCGCTTCCGATAGTCTACAATCGAGAGCACGATGGAACACTTGACCTCTATCCGATAGATTTTGTCATTGATGCCATCGATATGGTGAGCTCAAAACTTGATATAATCACCTATTGTTTCACGCGCAATATGCCGATAATCAGTTGTATGGGGACCGCAAATAAAATGAAACCTGAATTAATGACTATTAGCACGGCTGAAAAAACTTCAAATTGTGGGCTGGCAAGAGTCATGCGAAAAGAACTCAAAAAGCGAGGAATCGTCAATTGTCCTGTCGTTTTTTCCCCAGAACAAACCATAGAACCTATACAATATGAAGAAGATTTGGGATCTGTTCGCCGTTCGGTCCCAGGAAGCATTTCATTTGTGCCACCTGTGGCAGGAATGCTTTTAGCGTCATATGTTATTCGAAATTTGATTGAAAAATAAAAGAACATAGATTTTTAAACCTCTTCGTGTTTTATGGAGTATTTTGGAGTTGCCTTTTCAGAAAAAATCTAGTATTCTGTAAAAAAAGCAAAGTGAACCACAAGGAGGTTTTATGTTCAAAAAAAGTTTAGGGTTAGTGTGTTTGATCATACTGATAAGCACAATAACATTTGCAGATACGGTAGATACGCTGGGGAACATGGTCTTGAAACCTGGCATGGAGTCACAAGATGTTGGCTTTATTAAACTGAGCATGATGGTTCTAGGTTATTACGATACAACTGCACTGACCCTTGCCTATGATGATCAATTGCTCCAGGCGGTAAAAGCTTACCAAAAGGATAGAGGCCTTGATAGCGACGGTGTTCTTGGAAAAAATTCTTTCAGTGCCATCGGTAAAGATTCTGGTCTTCCCGTCATTGAGCGTAGAGTTCTTAAGCCAGACGAGAAGGACAAAAGTGTGAAAGTTCTCAAAGTGGCCCTCAGGAGTTTAAACTATCTTTTGAGTCCAGTCACAGATGACGTGTTTGACAGTGCCACTTTTGAGGCTGTAAAAGCATTTCAAGTGGCTCAGAAACTCGATTCAGACGGCATTGCTGGCCTTGCTACTATCAATCGACTGGTTGAACTCAAAAGAGTATTTTTCGCACCCCTTGAGGTATCTATTGGAACAATTTCGGCATTAAAACTTGAAAAAGGCATGGTCAGCGATGAGGTGATCATCCTACAAAAGGCATTGGCTTTTGAAGGTGTTTTTGCATCAACTGAATTTTCAACGAATTTTGGGGATTTAACAGTGGCGGCAGTTTCAATTTTTCAGACAAAATATGGACTTATAGTTGACGGCGTCGCAGGTACTGGAACACTTCTAAAACTTGAGGAGCTTGGCTATATCAAAAAAGGCGTAGTGCCTCCTGTCGTCACCCGTGGCGTGAGAGATTCAAAGTTTGGTGAATACATTTCATGGAATGATGCAAGTGCTTTATTAAAGAGAATGTCAACCATTGTCACAGTAGAGGATTTTGAAACGGGTAAAACTTTTAAAGTTAAAATTAGCTATGGTCATCTTCACGCAGATGTTGAGGCTTTGACAGCGGAGGATGCAAAAATGGTCAAAGCTATTTGGGGTGGGCAGTGGACATGGGAAAGACGTGCAGTACTTGTTTACTACAAAGACAGAGTATTAGCAGCCTCCATGAACGCTATGCCACATGCTGGTCTTGATGCTTCACCAGAAGGCAAAAAAGTGAAAGGTCGTTCGGGTGGCTTCGGATCAGGGTATAACTACGATTCAATCAAAGGCAATATGATGGATGGTCATATTTGCATGCACTTTAAAGATTCAAAAGGCCACGGAAGTGGTAAAGTGGATAGCAAACATCAAGTGTTGATTAAAAAGGCCGCAGGCATTAAGTGATGTCAAAAGCAAAAAAAATCACTTGGGCTGCAATACTTGTGACGCTTGGCATTATGTTTAGTCTTCTTGAAAATATGATTCCTTTACCCATCCCAATACCAGGTGTCAAACTTGGACTGGCTAATCTTATTATCCTCTTAGGGTTCTCTATATTGAGTCCCCTTGAAGTATTTATGGTTTCTATATTTAGAGTTCTATTGGTCGGTATGTTGTTTGGCGGGTTTTCCAGTATGATCTATGCTGGGTTTGGAGCACTGCTTAGCTTTACACTGATGGTG
>JBBRGL010000337.1:0-2338 GCA_038240675.1 Peptostreptococcales bacterium | reverse complement strand
ACCAAGTCTTTTGTGGACGAAGAGGCATATGCTCTCTTAAAAAAGAAAACGATAGAGGACATAAAGCCAATCACGACCATTGATTTGACTGTTCAACTTTCCATACGTCAAAAAATCAATGATTTTCAGGAGCACCTGCTTAAAATCAAAACGGCCTATGCTACGGAAAAATTGTCTGTATTGCAAAAAATATATATAGCGACCGTCCGGGATGATGGCATGAATATGGAAGAAGAAACCTTAAAACTCCTGATTTCTCAACCCGAAAAAACCATCTTAGAGAACTTTCTCACCGTGAATGAAGTTTTGGCCCAAGTCATGGCAGGTGGCGTATCAAATCAAAACTTGGCTGAAACTAAAATACGGATTTCTGATACGCTTTTAAAGCTTGAAGTCGCGCGTCCAATTAGAGAAGCGGCAGAGGCCATGATTGAGATGTATTTAGTGCCAAACGTCCAAGTGAATGAAATCAAAACGGAAAGTGTCAGACAAAATGCACTGTCGGATTTGGTCCCTCCTCAGATTGAAAAGGATGCGTTACTGGCGAGTCGAGGACAGATCATTGATAGCCGACTGTATCAAAATCTTACTGCGGCTGGATATGGCAGTTATGGTGCTTCAGCTAGACTCAGTTACGTCATAGCTATCAATTTAGCGATTTTGATGGTCCTCGGTCTTTATTACAGCTTTTCAAGTACCTATTTGGAAAAAGGATTAACATCGAAGCGCATTTTACTTTCAACGGCGATTTTTTTGATTACTATTCTGAGCAATCACCTCGTGGTCACGTCTTCACCTTATCTTGTCCACGTGTGTCTATATACAATGACTCTATGTCTCTTTTTCGATAGACTTTATGCCGTCATCGTCAGTATTATGCTTGTAGTGCTTACGTTAATCATTGAACCCGTTGCCCTGTCTTTTGCGATTTATGGTGCGCTCGGTGCAATTGCCTGTGGACTTATGCTCAAAGAAGTCCATCAAAGAAGCAGTATTTTGTATTCAGGTGTAGTGGTTTCTGCATTTAGCGTTGTTATGGGTGGACTTTATTTGTTGATTTCTGGTGAGGACGAAATGGAGTTGCTTTCAAGTCTTTTATTCTTAGCGGTCAACGGGATATTTTATGCGATTATCACTATTGGCACCCTGCCAATTTGGGAGTTTCTTTTTAAGTTGATTACACCGATTAAGTTGCTTGAACTTTCTAGCCCCAATCAACCGCTTTTAAAATTACTCCTTATAGAAGCACCTGGAACGTATCACCACAGTATCATCGTGGGGAACTTATCGGATGAAGCGGCTAGGACCATAGGTGCAGATTCCCTTTTGGCAAGAGTTGGCGCTTACTATCACGATATTGGCAAAACCTATAAGCCTTATTTTTTCAAAGAAAATCAGCTGGGTATTGACAACCCTCACGACCGAATGTCTGCGTATATGAGTGCAGGGGTCATCAAAAATCACGTCGAAGTAGGTGAAAAACTCGCGATGAGCCACCGCCTTCCCGAAGAAATTATTGGGTTTATAAAGAGCCATCACGGTACAACCATCATTAAGTATTTTTACCATAAAGCTCTAAAAGACCAAAAGGATGTGGATCTCAAAGATTTCTCCTATAGCGGAGAGTTGCCAATGACAAAGGAAATGGCCATTGTTATGTTGGCAGATACTGTTGAAGCGCTGTCTCGAACACTTGAAATTCACAACCCACAGCAACACGAAATCATGCTCAGCAAGGTATTTCAAGATAAATTTGAATCGGGACAATTGAAGCAATCACCGCTGACCTTTATAGATTTAGAAAATATCAAAGGAGCTTTTTTGAAAACACTCTCAGGACTCTATCACGACCGCATTGTTTATCCAGAAGATATCGTTAAAGGGGAAGAGGTTAAAGATGAATCTGCTCATTGAGAATGAACAAAATGAAGTTCCCATCCCACAAAAAATCCTTAATCTGGCTGAGTGTGCTGTTCTTAAAACCCTTGAATTTGAAGATGTGACAGAAGCGTTAGAAGTGAGCCTCTTGATTGTTGACGCGCAAACTATTCGAAACATGAACTTTGAATATCGGCATAAAAATCAAGTGACTGATGTGCTTTCCTTTCCGCTCCACAACGCGAAAATGGATATCAGGAATGGTGATTTGCTGGGAGATATTGTCCTCTGCGCTCCCCGTGCGTTGGAGCAGTCACTGGAATATGGGCATAGTTTTGAACGGGAGTTTTGTTTCTTGATTGTCCATAGCGTGTTGCACCTATTGGGATATGACCACGAACGCGGGCAAGAAGATGAAGCTTCAATGGAAGACAAACAAGAAAAAATACTGACTCTCATG
>JBBRGL010000336.1:0-2372 GCA_038240675.1 Peptostreptococcales bacterium | reverse complement strand
TACCAAGTGTAAAGATGCGGTTGTCGATATCCGGGGAATCAGCATCTAGAACACTTGCAGGGCCACCTGTGAAAATAATGGCGTCTGGGCGACTTTCGTCTATGGCTTCCATGGCTATTTCGTAGGACACGATTTCGCAGTAGACAGATGCCTCACGGACTCTTCGCGCGATAAGCTGTTTATACTGACCACCAAAATCTATGATCAATACTCTTTGATGCTTGTATGCAGATGCTTCCATGTTGCCTCCTTATGATTGAACTACTCGTTGATGCTGTAATTCGGCGATTCTTTGGTGATTTGAATATCGTGAGGATGGCTTTCTCTCAGTCCAGCACCTGTTATCCGTATAAATTTGCCATTGTCCTGAAGAGCTTTGATGTTTGGGGTACCGCAGTATCCCATGCCCGCTTTGAGGCCACCTATGAGTTGGTAGATGATATCTGCGATGGAGCCTCTAAAAGGCACTCGACCTTCTACGCCTTCGGGGACAAATTTTTTCGTGTCATTTTGGAAATAGCGGTCTTTGCTGCCTGCTTCCATGGCGGCTGTTGATCCCATGCCTCTATAGCTTTTGAAGCTTCGGCCTTTATAAAAAATCGTCTCTCCAGGGCTTTCTTCAGTACCTGCAAAAAGGGACCCCAGCATGACGACGTTGGCGCCGGCAGCGATGGCTTTTGGAATCTCTCCAGAGTATTTGATGCCTCCGTCAGCGATGACGGGGATATTGTAAGGCTTGGCGGCCAGTGCACAATCATATACAGCGGTGATTTGCGGTACGCCTATTCCTGCAACGATGCGGGTTGTGCAAATAGATCCTGGGCCAATGCCGACTTTCACCGCATCCGCTCCCGCTTTAATCAAGTCAATTGTCCCCTCAGCAGTAGCCACGTTGCCAGCGATGACTTGAAGGTCTGGGTAGAGCGTCTTCAGATAGGTCACTGCATTTAAAATGTTTTGTGAATGTCCATGGGCTGAATCGAGTACTATGCAGTCAACGCCGGCTTTTACGAGAGCGGCGACTCTATCCTCCATGTCTGATCCAATGCCGACAGCAGCCCCCGCCAGGAGTCTCCCGCGGTCATCTGTAGCACGACTTGGATAGACGATTTGTTTTTCAATGTCCTTGATGGTAATAAGGCCTTTTAAGATGCCGTTTGCATCCACGAGAGGGAGTTTTTCAATTTTGCGGCTTCTGAGGACTTTACCGGCGTCCTCCATAGAAATGCCTTCCATTGCCGTCACTAAGTTTTCAAAGGTCATGACATCTTTGATGACCTTGTTGTGATCATGCTCAAACCTTATGTCTCGATTGGTGATAATACCGACCAACTTATTATTTTTGTCAACGATGGGGACGCCTGAAATACGGTAACGTGCCATAAGCTCTAGTGCGTCTTCGACGATATTGTCAGGGGATAAAAAAAATGGATCTACGATAACGCCATGTTCACACCGCTTAACCTTATCGACTTCGAGAGCTTGCTGCGCGATGGACATATTCTTGTGAATGATGCCGATGCCGCCTTCCCTTGCTATTGCGATGGCAAGTTTTGCTTCTGTTACTGTATCCATTCCAGCGCTCATAATGGGAATATTCAGTTTGATCTTTTGGGTGAGCCATGTCGACGTGTTGACTTGATTTGGGAGTACCTCTGACTTTTGAGGAATGAGGAGAACATCATCATAAGTCAAACCTTCTTTAACAATTTTCCCTTCCAAACTATACACCATCCTTTCAGAATAAAAATGGTTAGAGTGACAAAATTGACACTTTAACCATAAAGAGAACAAAAAATACAAAAACCCCAAGCGAAATCCGTTGAGAATCGTTTTCAACGTTTGACCTACGGGGTCGAGTTACACACAGTAAAGACTGCGTAACTTCACAACCATTGCGTTTTTGACAATGATTAAACCCGTAGTCGGACAATTTAAGGTCGTCCGTAGAGACATGCAAACCGTATTTCTGCAATTATACGAGATTCTATTATAAGACTGTTTCTAATTAAGGTACCAAAGATTAGAACCCCTGTCAAGAGGGTTTTATTCTTGTGCTTTTATATTCTGAACGATAAGCGATAATGTCCTATTGTAACGCAAGGGATTCTGTCTTCTGAATAGAAGATTGATTAGGGTGTCAAAAGCCCTTAGTTGATCCTATTCATACTGCATATAGTTCCGGATTGTTCAACTGGAACTATATGCAGTATGAATATTTGAGAAACTTGCTTTTGACACTCAAATCAAGATTTCAGTATCGACTTTCGGTTTTAAGCCATCAGCATCATACATTAAATGCAACACTCAAATCATGAGCATAAAGTGACCTAAACTGGTCTCGACCCCAAAACAATCACTCCCATACAACC
>JBBRGL010000335.1:0-2434 GCA_038240675.1 Peptostreptococcales bacterium | reverse complement strand
GTTCAGCGCTTCGCGTGGGACGGTTGTGGGACGGTTGTATGGGAGTGATTGTTTTGGGGTCGAGACCAGTTTAGGTCACTTTATGCTCATGATTTGAGTGTTGCATTTAATGTATGATGCTGATTGCTTAAAACCGAAAGTCGATACTGAAATCTTGATTAGAGTGTCAAAAGTAAGTTTCTCAATTATTCATACTGCATATAGTTCCAGTTGAACATTCCGGAACTATATGCAGTATGAACAAGATCAACTACGGACTTTTGACACCCTAATCAATCTGCTATTCAGAAGACATAATCTCTTGCGTTGTAAGAGGACATGATCGCTTATGATTCAGACTTATTAGGCGCAATCTTTTTGTGTTGTCGAACACCATACTATTGGTTATACTTGAAGAGGATTATACTGAAAAATAGGATTGTACAGCAGAATAGGAAGGAGAGTAGAATGGCTTTCGAGTCACTTTACAAACAAACACTTGGGAAAATTATTTGGCACAGACGGTGTAAGAGGTGAAGCAAATATTGAACTTACATCAGAATTAGCTTATCAATTAGGGCGATATGGTGCCCATGTACTTACAAAAGCATATGCCCACAAAGCTACCATCGTCGTTGGCAAGGACACAAGAATATCCGGTTATATGCTGGAATCGGCACTTGTTGCCGGCATTATGTCTTCGGGCTGTGATGCCGTGGTTGTTGGTGTGACGCCGACGCCTGCAATTCCACACTTAATCAAACACTTTGGCGCAGATGCAGGGATAATGATCTCAGCATCTCACAATCCTGTAGAGTTCAACGGTATCAAGTTTTTTAACCGCGATGGGTTTAAACTCACCGATGCCATTGAAGATGAAATTGAAGCGTTTATTTTCGAGGATAAAGATATTTGTCCAGTGCCAAACGGTACCCAGGTCGGTCGAAAATCTCATCATTTTGAAGCAAACCGCATCTACACCGAGTTTTTAAAAACGACGATTACATATTCGTTGAAAGGGCTGAAGGTCGCTATGGACTGTGCCAATGGGGCTTCCTTTGAGGTTTCACCAGCTTTACTGAGAGAATTAGGCGCAGAAGTGACAGTCATCAATAATCACCCAGATGGGCTCAATATCAACTTGGACTGTGGTTCGACGCACCCAGACAAAGTGGCGACTCTGGTAAAGAGTATCGGTGCTGATATTGGTCTTTCTTTTGATGGAGATGCTGACCGGCTTATTGCAGTGGATGAGCTGGGACAAATCATTGATGGCGACAAAATGCTAGCCATATGTGGTACGTATTTAAAGTCTGTCAACCAACTTGCAGATGAAACCATTGTAACCACCGTCATGAGCAATATGGGTCTCGACATCGCCATGAAAAACAATGGTATAAAAGTGGCTAAAACTAAAGTTGGAGACCGTTATGTCTTAGAAGAAATGCTTGAAAAGGGCTATACCATTGGAGGGGAACAATCGGGGCACATTATTTTCTTGAACCACAATACTACTGGAGATGGCCTTTTGTCAGCGCTTCAGCTGATGAATGTCATGAAGGCGACAGGCAAAACCCTCAGTGAACTGGGTTCAATTATGGAAATCTTTCCACAAGTCCTTAAAAATGCACGGGTAAGCAACGCCAAAAAGCATGATTATTTATCGAATCCTAAGATTCGATTAGAAATTGAAAAACTGGAAGCTGAAATGGATGGACAGGGACGTGTCTTGATCAGACCTTCAGGAACGGAGCCTTTAGTGCGCGTCATGTTAGAGGGCAAGGATCAAAATCAACTGAACCAATTTGCCAATACCCTTGTGGAGCTCATTGTTCAGGAGATGGGTGAGTAAATGGGCATTTTGTATTTGACACGTCATGGTGAAACCGAATGGAATAAGTTAAGCAAGCTTCAGGGCAAAAAAGACTCCCCGTTGACTGAAAAAGGCAAATGGCAAGCAGCTTGCCTTGGTCACCATTTAGAAGACACGCATATCGATCATATCTACACGAGCAGCAGTGAACGTGCTATTGTAACAGCTCAAGTCATTCGCATGAATCGCGATATACCTGTGAGCACGCTTGATTCTTTGATGGAAATTTCCCTAGGGGTGTGGGAAGGTCAGACAACTCATGCGTTAAAAGAGCGTTTTCCTGAAGCTTTTGACGCCTTTTGGAATAAACCAGAGCGTTATGTGCCAGTAGACAGTGACGGTGAAACATTTGCAGAAGTTCAAAGGAGAATGATAGAAACCGTCGAAGATTTAATGAAAAAACACATAAACGAGACAATTCTCATTGTGACCCACGGTATTTCATTGAAGACATTGATTGCGCGTTTTGAGAAAAGACCAGAAAATGCACTTTTTAAGACTGTTGCGCAAAGGTGGTATCAGAGAGCATCAGGGCCACTGACCATTCTTTTAGCGCCGCTTTTAGCAACATAAATCCACAGT
>JBBRGL010000334.1:0-2520 GCA_038240675.1 Peptostreptococcales bacterium | reverse complement strand
GGCTTTTGACACCCTAATCATCTATTGAACTATGGTGACTTCTACATCGAAGGCTATAAACCACCTTCCGACAGATATCTGGAACGGGAAATATCATTGGAAGGACTGTATTACTCACACAACTTCAAAAGCCATTAAAATTAAAAAACCGCTTAGAAATATTTTATCTTTTTTACAGTGTGCTGTCAAGTTCCATAAGGGTGCTAAACACGCGGCAATTAGTAATTTCAAAGAAAATGCACAAAAGAACTTCAAACAATCCTCTTGAAAATCAACAGTGACTGTTTGAAGTGTTTATAAAATTCTTTTTATGCTTCATCCTCTGTATAGGAGGGTGATTTGTATTCATTCATTTTATAATGGTCTCGCACTTTGATTTCAATTTCTTTGAGGAGTTCAAGATTTTCTTCAAGATAGGTTTTGGCATTTTCTTTGCCTTGACCTAGCTTTTGATCATCGTAACTGAACCATGCCCCAGCTTTTTTGATGATATTGGCATCGACTGCAGTATTGATGATCGAGCTCGTTTTGCAGATGCCTTGTCCATAATAAATATCAAACTCTGCAATTTTGAAAGGGGGTGCTAATTTATTTTTGACAACTTTTACTTTTGTTTTGTTGCCCACAACATCTTGTTCTTTTTTGATGGAATCTACTTTTCGAACGTCGAGTCTCAATGAGGCGTAGAATTTGAGTGCATTTCCACCTGTTGTCGTCTCTGGATTGCCGAACATGACGCCAATTTTCATACGGAGTTGATTGATGAAAATGACGGAAGTGTTGGATTTGCTGACGATTGCAGTAAGTTTGCGAAGGGCTTGTGACATGAGTCTGGCTTGAAGGCCCATATGGCTGTCGCCCATTTCACCGGTGATTTCTGCTTTTGGTACAAGAGCCGCAACGGAGTCGATGACGATGACATCTATGGCGCCACTTCGGACCAGTGCATCGACGATTTCCAAAGCTTGTTCTCCTGTATCTGGCTGCGAAACGATCAAATTGTCAATATCGACGCCAATGGCCTTGGCGTATTGAGGATCCAATGCGTGTTCTGCGTCAATAAAGGCAGCATTGCCACCTAACTTTTGCGCTTCGGCCACACTGTGAAGAGACACGGTGGTTTTGCCTGATGACTCTGGTCCATATATTTCGATGATCCGGCCTCTTGGTATACCGCCAACACCTAACGCAATATCAAGTTCTAAAGAACCCGTTGGAATGGTTTCAACTTGGAGTTTGTTGTCATCACCAAGTCGCATGATGGCACCTTTTCCGTAACTTCTCTCTATTTGACTCATAACAGAGTCTAATGCCTTTTGCTTGCCACTTATAGACATAGTATTTCCCCTTTCAGATAGCGAACGTTTGTTCTGTTTTTATTATAACACTATTCTCTAAAGGAATTCAAGCCCCTTTTCTTGGTTTTGTAGTAAATGATATAAAATAAATAGCCCGTGATTTGCGGCACGCAGCTGTATCCTTTGACGATCGCCCCAAAGGGTATATTTATACACCTTTTTCACTGCTCCCACATAAACGCCAATAAAAACAGTCCCAATAGGTTTGTCCTCAGTTCCGCCACTTGGTCCAGCAATACCTGTTATAGCAATTCCACAGTCTGCACTTGTTTTTGCTTTAAGACCATTGAGCATAGCGTCAGCAGTCTCTTCACTGACAGCACCGTAAGTTGTGAGGATTTCTTCCGATACGCTGAGTTCGGTAGTTTTGGAGGTGTTGCTGTAAGTGATAAACCCTTGTCTGAAAACTGCGGATGCGCCGTTCACTGCTGTTATTTTGCTGGCAACGAGTCCACCAGTGCAACTTTCCGCAGTGGCAACTGTCATGTTTTTATCTTTGAGTTGCTCTATTAAGGCGCTGGCAATATTCTGATTTTGAGTGCTGAACAAATGGATGCCCAATCGATTTTTCAATTCGCTCATCATCGGTGAAAATAACCCCTCGGCTTGTTCTATTGATTGCGTTATAGTGGTTAAACGTAAAGCCACATCGTCTGTCCCGACATAAGGTGCTAATGTGACATTCGTTTGTCCCTCAATTAAATCTTCAATTTTTGTCTCAAGAAGAGATTCGCCTATGCCGTAAACCCTTAAAAATTTTGAATAAATGGTGTTGTCGTCATGCACTAATTTTGAAAGCAGTTCATTTTCTACCATGAGTTGGAGTTCTTTTGGAGGACCAGGAAGTGCTACATAGGTTTTTTGATTGTGATTTAATATGAAGCCCCTTGCAGTTCCCGCGTGATTTTCTAAAAGAACAGAGCCCACCGGAAAATCAGCTTGTCTTAAATTGTTTTCAGTCATTTCACGTCCAGTACGCGTAAAAAAACCTTTAATATGAAGGTGTGTTTCTTCATCTCTGTAGATGGGAACCTGAATGTGTTCTGAAAGAGCGTAGCGCGTCATGTCATCAAGGGTTGGTCCAAGTCCGCCTGTAAGGATGATCAAATCGCCAAGGGTCTCCCCTAACTGAATCGCTTGTTTGACGCGGTCGTTATTATCC
>JBBRGL010000333.1:0-2575 GCA_038240675.1 Peptostreptococcales bacterium | reverse complement strand
CTCTAAACTCGTTATATAAAAACTGTAATTCCATTTATGGTCTTTTCCAACTCGCTAAAATTTGATATAATAATCATGTTTTACGGGGGATGTATGGACCAGTTCACTTGCAGGTGGGGTCTATACGTCCTTTTTCCTTTTTGTAGGATATCAAGGACAGTATAACCGTCTATCTTGTGACATTCAAGCTAAGCATTTTTTTGGCTTTTTGAGGTGGCAGAAACAGTATAGAAGCAATCATACAAATCACTTCGTCACCCTTATCATGCCCATATGAATCATTGACATTTTTAAAATGGTCTATGTCTATCATGATGACACCTATAGGACTTTTGGAACGCTTAACTAAAAGATATTGATCAGTTAATGCCTCCGAAACAACCCGTCGATTGAGAAGACCCGTTAGTCCATCATTCGTTGCAAGTTGCACAATTTGTTTGAACAATCCTGAGTTTTCTATTGCGATTGCAATGAATGCGCCAATTGCACGAAGGGTTTCAATGCTTTTTTTATCATATGCAGAAGAACGCGGACTTTGAACACTAATTACACCCTTCACCGTGTTCCCAATCATCAGTGGAACAAATACCAACGATTGTTCTGGTTCACCTTCGTATGGAAAATCTTCATAAGATCTGACATAGTTCTGATATTCACTTTTGACGTTCCCAATCAGGATAGCACTGGCGTTATTGATACACCAACCACCAAATGTCGGCTCTGTCAGGGATAACCGCACAAGATCCCTTTTGACACCACGGATAATCATAAGATGATAGTCTAGTGTCTTCTCTGGGTAGTTAACAATCCCAATCAAGATCGTTGGCGCTTCCAAAAGCTCATTAATTGCCTTGGGCATTTCAGAAAGAATCTTGTCCAAGTCGAGATTAGAAGTAATACGTTGACCAATATCGCTGATTAAAGATATTTGCCTGTACATATCCTCAAAATGCTTGGCTTCAATGCGTGACCTTTCCTCGTGTAATGCATAAATGCGCCTCACCGTTTGCTGGCTTTTTATCGTCTCCATAAGATTGTAATGTCTAATCAAAGCATCAAGCGCTTTGATATTCTCATTTAAATCTCTCCACGCTTTATAGAGAAGTTTTTCAGCATCCGCCTCTATTTTTTTCATGCCGATTTCTTTAGCAATTGCAATTGCTTCTTCAACATCTGAAATAGCTTGATAGCATAGCCCGTCACTTAAGGAGATGTTAGCGCGAGCCAAACAAAAGTTCGCGCAACTATACCTGTCTTTTATATTTCTAGAAATCTCAACACCTTCATTTACAAGTTGAAGCGCATAATGTTTACGGCCTGTTTCAAAATACAAATTGGACATAGCTAGTTTTATTGTTAATTCCATTAAGGGCCACCCTTTTGATAATTCAAGGGCTTTTTCAAATTCTTTTTCTGCATTTTCTGTTTGTCCGAGAGAATGATAAATTAAGCCACCAGTTCGGTGAAATACAACCCTATTTCGTTCAATCACACCTTCTTTTAAACAGCGTTTAAAAGTTTCCAAGGCCTCTACAGTTTCTCCTAGTTCGTAGAGGCAGTCAGTCATATTCATATAGACCGTACCAATAAAGCCCTTCATGTCAACTAATTTGAGTATTTTTATGGCTTCCCGAAAATGATCGAGTGCCAAATCAAAAATACCGAGGTTTGTATATACTAGGCCAAGTGCATTATGACAACGGGTTACTCCTTCATTACTCTCTATTTTCAAAAAGAGTAAATGTGCGGATTCAATTTCTTTAATTCCTTCATCATAGTTATCAAAATCAATAAAACACCATGCGAAATAATAGGTCAACCAAGCAATTCCATATAAATCTCCACATAATAATGCATCGGGGAGCATCGTTTCAATGATTGTTCTTGCTTTTTCAGATTCACGCCTTCCCTCATTTTCCAGCCATGCAAGCGCAGGAATAAGACGCATAGAATAATCAGAACAATTATTCTCAATATCCATTGCACTCACAATGTCCTTAGCGTCCTTTATATCTACTTTGCTATTATTTGCGTCAATCGAAATATCACTTTTACTCTTCATTTCACATCTTCCACTCCCACTATGTTGCACATTCGACTAATTTCATATTGAACACGTATCATTCTGAAAAGTACTTACCCTCATTATTGAGTGTTCAAACGATGCAACGTCCTGTAGATTGACTTCTAATTTATTTTACATAGATTTTTAATAGTAAGCATAGAGGGGTCAGGCACTTGTTTGGCGGAAAATCATCTATAAGATTCAAGAGCGTTCATTTCAATCGCATACAGCCACTGGTGAGAAGTTTCCGCCAAAATGAACTCTGACACCCATTGGTCTGATCGATTACCACTTTAAAGATCCAATAGGAACAACATGAACACCATCTTCACGTGTATATCCGATATTTGTCGCTGTTAGAATCATTAGAAATGATGGTAGTTGCATTTTATCTAAGTCAATTTTTTCTTTTAATTTAAATAAATTCTCAGAAGCCGTGTCAAACTCTTTTGGACCCATTTTTATTTCAATTGCACCCCAACGACCATCGCGAAGCACAACAATAGCATC
>JBBRGL010000332.1:0-2613 GCA_038240675.1 Peptostreptococcales bacterium | reverse complement strand
AAATCATGGATTTTTTTAAATAAGAGAGGACGATTGATGGAATTCATTGAAGGCACGACTTTGGAAATCAGACGCGCTGATACTTTTCTGAAGCGCTTCAAAGGACTGATGTTTCGCTCTCGGTCGCCGGAAAACTGGGGGCTGCTCCTTGAACCTTGTCAGTCTATTCATATGTTCAACATGCGCTTTTCGCTGGATATAGTGGTCCTCGATGAACAGGGAGTCATCATCGCACTTTACAGGGAGCTGAAACCTGGGAAAGTGACACCGCATCACAAGAATGCCCAGAGTTTTATTGAACTTAAAAGTGGGACTATTGACCAGCATACCTTTTCTCTTGGTCAGCAAATCCAGTTCATCAAAAAATAAAGCGAACCGAATCGCAGGCTTATAAATTATATTGAAAAGGGGTCTTTTATATTATGAATTCATGATGTAAGAGACGTTTTTTTTTGATACAATGGAGTGCAAGGCATCTGAGTTGTCGTGCATCATAAATGTGAAAAGAAAGGTGGAGGCAATATGAACTTAAAGGCTTTAGAAAACTGTGAATCTTTTTTGTGGATCAACCCAAAATACCAGAAAGAGCCTCTCAATTTAGCCCTTATGGGACTTTCGCCTGATCAAATAAGCCAAGCAAAAGAGCGGTTCGATTCATTCGCACCCCTACTCAGTCGATTATTCCCTTTAGAAAATATGAACCAAGGTAGAATTGAATCACCCCTCAAAGAGGTGTCAGACTATTACAATCAGCATCTGGGTCCTAAGAACACTGCAAATCGAATTTTCTTAAAGCTTGATAGTCAGCTGCCTATAGCGGGGTCAATTAAAGCGAGGGGTGGTATTTATGAAGTGCTGCTGCATACTGAAGATATCTTTCGGCAACTTGGATTTGACAGTCCCATCCAAACAATTGTCAGCATGACGCAACAAGAGTTATGTTCTGTTTTAAAGGATCACCGCATTTTAGTGGGGTCGACTGGGAATTTAGGTCTCAGCATCGGTATTATGAGCGCTAAACTGGGTTATCATGTAGAAGTACATATGTCACGAGATGCAAAAGACTGGAAAAAACAACTTTTGAGAAGTCATGGCGCTACTGTTGTCGAACACAGCGGTGACTACTCGGCCGCGGTCACAGCGGCTCGCGCCATTAGCCAAACTTCACAAAATGCTTATTTTATCGATGATGAAAACAGCACGCCGCTTTTCTTAGGGTATGCAGTGGCTGCCCTAGAACTTGAAAAGCAACTGGGGAATCTCGCTATTCAAGTGAGTGCGAAGGAACCGCTTACTGTCGTGATTCCCTGTGGTGTCGGTGGTGCTCCTGGCGGAATTTGTTATGGTCTTAAATCCGTCTTTGGGGACAGTGTCCACGTGTACTTTGCCGAGCCAACCCATGCACCGTGTATGACCCTTGGGTTAATGACAGGAAAGCATGACGGCGTTTCCGTTGAAGAGTATGGCATTGAACTTAAGACGCTAGCGGATGGTTTAGCTGTGGGGAGGCCATCACAGTTTGCTGGACTCGTCATCGATAAACTTATCAGTGGCACTTATACGTTGACGGATGAGTCAATGGTAGAGCATATGAAATCCCTGTACCAAGAGACCGGTGAGTTTGTTGAACCGTCTGCCGCTTGTGCGCTTGAAGCCCCGTATAGAGTGGATGCAAAATCAGGAACGATGGTTTTATGGATGACGGGTGGCCGGTTGGTGCCTGATGATGAACGACAAAAATTACTCAAATAGACCGTAGGGCGCTGTTGCGTATAGGTGGAGCATGAAGTTCTCAAAGATTGGGATTCTCAATAAATTTAAACTGAGGTATCTGCTGCTTATTCTTCTGTTTTTATATGCGCCATTTTTTATTTTTGCGAGAAGCGTATATACGCAATCTGTGGAAATTGAAAGGTCTGAAAGATTGAAGCTTAAAGTGCATAGTTTAGACAGCGATGCAACAGCTCTGAATATGCGCCTTGTGGGACTACGGCGAGAAATTGATCGCCTTGTTTCAAATCCTGCTATTGAACGGTCACTTCGGGTATACCATAAGAGAGATGCAATAACCCGGAAGTCCCTTTTGAAATACATTGCCGAAAAAAAGGCGTATATCGTTCAAGGAGGCCTTGTTGAAGAAATGATTTTTGTCACCAATCAAAGAGATATTTTGACCGCGTCAAATTATTTCAAAGATGTGGTCGAAAACATTGACTTGAGCTTGAATTATGACTATGAATTGGTGGACTTCAACCGCTATGACGGCTATATGAATACCAAGCTGTTTTTTCTTAAAAGTATTTCATCAGGAGAAATAGGGGACCCTCAGTCCTTATTGATTTTTGTCATCGACAAACGTCAATTGATTGAAACGATGGCTTCAGCTTTTAATGATGCTGTGGGTTTTATCGATAGCAAACAAAGAGATATTGCCTATTCGCAAAAGCTCAAAGACGATTTCAAAATCGCCCTTCGAAAACCCAGTATGAGCAATGAAATGGAGCTTTTGGGAAAAGTAATCTTGACAGAAAAATTGATTGCTTTCAATTGGACAGTGTATTCCATAATTGATTCGGACAGTTTAGTCGTTGAAACCAAAACGAATTTTCAGAC
>JBBRGL010000331.1:0-2646 GCA_038240675.1 Peptostreptococcales bacterium | reverse complement strand
CACTTTTTCAAATCATTGAGAACCAAATAAGGAGAGATGTCCGAGTGGCTAAGGGGCACGCCTGGAAAGCGTGTAAGACTTCACGGTCCCGCGGGTTCGAGTCCCGTTCTCTCCTCCATTATATGTAACGCAAAACCGAAGGTTATGGAACGGCATCGGGTCCTGCGCAATGTATACTTGTGAACCCCGCCAGGTCCTGACGGAAGCAACGGTAAGCAGGTCAATGTATGTGCCGCAGGGAATCCTGATGTCGTTCCCTAACCCTCGGTTTTTGTTTTTTTAAAAAGCTTTATTTTGTTGAGGAGAATAATCATGGAGCATACTGCTTTATACCGTAAATGGCGCCCGTTAACTTTTGCAGAGATGGTGGGGCAAACTCAAGTTACCCTTACTTTATGCAATCAAATTAAGTCAAAGCAACTGAGCCATGCGTATATGTTTTCAGGAATTAGAGGCACTGGTAAGACTTCAGTTGCGCGTCTTTTTGCACGAGCGGTCAATTGTCTAGAGCCACTATCAACGGGAGATCCATGCAATGCCTGTTCGGCTTGTCTGTCAATTTTGTCAGACCAATGTATGGATGTCATTGAAATGGATGCAGCGTCCAATAATGGCGTTGATGACATTCGGGATATTCGGGAACACGTCAAATTTCCCCCTTCACAGGTTAAATACAAGGTTTATATCATAGATGAAATCCATATGTTGTCAAAAGGGGCTTTTAATGCTCTCCTGAAGACACTTGAAGAACCGCCGCAGCACGTTTTGTTTTTACTGGCGACCACTGAGCTTCACAAAGTGCCTGCTACAATTTTGTCTAGATGTCAGCGTTATGAGTTTAGAAAAATTCCCCAAGACTTAATGGCTAAACGTTTGGCTTTTATTTGTTCAGAGGAGAAGTACCCCGCCACAGAAAAAGCGATTCAGTTGATTGTCAATTATTCAGAAGGCGCCCTCCGAGATGCACAGAGTCTTCTGAATCAATGTATGTCCTTTGCACCTGAAGGGCTGGATTACGACTTGGCAATAGAAGCTTTAGGGAAAGCCAAAGATCATGCTTTTGAAACTGTTTTTGCATCTGTCGCTGAGCAAAATGTGTCCATGCTGCTGAGTACAGTACAAGCCTTGACAGAAGAGGGCAAAGATTTGACGCTGTTTCTCGAGGACTGTATTGACCGCTTAAGGCAGGCGATGCTTTCCCATCTAGTGGGCTCTACGGAGACTTTAGAGGGTGCTTTAGCTCAAATCCCTCTTGTTCAACTCTTGACTATGATTGAAGATTTGGCCAAGTTAGGTCAAGACATGAAGTGGTCTAGTGCGCCTCGCGTTCTCTTTGAAGTTTGTTGGATACGGCTGATTAAACCGGAACTGGCAATTACTTTAGAGGGACTAGATCAAAGAATATCCGCTATCGAAAAAGGCAAGATTCAAGAAGTGATTAAACCTATAGGCGCTGAAGAAAAGCCAGTATTTCAGGCGTCGGAAAAAGCTAAGGTCGATGAGCATCTTGAGGCAATACCTTTGCTTTTGGAGAATGCACAAAACCTGACCTTTGCTGTGATTCAAGAACACTGGGGCAAACTGCTTGAAGCCGTCAGACAAGAGCTAAAGACAACGCATGCACTCTTAAAAGAGACAGCTTTGATTGCGCTTTCTGGCAACGAAGTGCAAGTTGCTTTTCCCTCGGATTTGGCCGTACTGAGTGGTGGTTTAGAAAAAGAAGAAAACCGCAAACTCATTGACTCAAAGCTTCTTCAGATTTACGGGAGTCCACTTCGACTCAAAGTCATTTCCCCCATTGAAATCCAGGAGAAAAGGCCGAAAGAAGATCAGCTCACTGATTATTTTTCAGGCTTTGAAGATAAAGTGAAAATGAAATAGGAGGAATTATATGTCTAAAGGGAAGTTTCAAGGAATGCCTGGTAATATGAACAATATGATGAAACAGGTTCAAAAAATGCAAAAGGACATGGAACGCGCACAGCAAGATAACGAAGTCAAGGAATTTGAAGCATCTGCTGGTGGTGGCGCCGTGAAAGTAGTCGTCAATGGCAAAAAGGAAATAGTATCGATTGTGCTTCAACCTACGGTTGTAGATCCTGAGGATATCGAAATGCTCCAAGATTTGATCTTAATTGCCGTTAATGAAGCGATGCGTTCTGCTGAAGCCTCCATGTCCGCTGTCATGGGCAAAATGACCGGTGGCATGAATATTCCAGGCTTGTTCTAATGCACTATATCGCCCCTATTCAAAAGCTCATCGACGAGTTTGCAAAATTGCCCAGCATAGGGAGTAAAACGGCGCAACGTTTGGCTTTTCATGTGCTTCGTGTGAAAGAATCAGATGCAAATGATTTGGCTCAAGCCATTATGACCTGTAAAAAAAATGTACGCTACTGTTCAGTTTGTGGCAATTATACCGATAGAGATCCTTGTGTGATTTGCAGCTCGGATAAGCGAGACCCTCATTATCTCTGTGTTGTTGAGGAACCAAAAGATATATTTGCCATGGAACGGACGCGGGAATTCACAGGACTCTATCATGTATTGCATGGTGCTATTTCGCCTTTAGAAGGGATAGGACCTGAAGATATCAATATTAAAGGATTGCTTCAAAGGATTGAAGACGGTGATATTCGCGAAATC
>JBBRGL010000330.1:0-2648 GCA_038240675.1 Peptostreptococcales bacterium | reverse complement strand
AAAAGTAAGTTTCTCGATTGTTCATACTGCAAATAGTTCCAGTTGAACATTCCGGAACTATTTGCAGTATGAACAAGATCAACTACGGACTTTTGACACCCTAATCAATCTGCTATTCAGAAGACATAATCCCTTGCGTTGCAAGAGGACATTATCGCTTATTGACCACACTTTTTTATCTAAATTTCAAAATGAAATTGAATTTTTAGCGAGAGTAAGTTATAATTACTCAAATCGTGAACGTCAATAGCGTACTTTTGACTTCAATGGGCGTATTTTGAGGAGGTTATATGAGCTTGAGAAAAAAGTTAGGCATTGAATATGGGGATATAAACCTTAATGTGAGTATGGATGATCATATTAAATATATCAATTTTAAGTTGGCAAGCCAGGGATTGCCGGTGTATAGATCAGAGGGATCCCCCCCTGATTCCAGTACTTATTTCATCGATCTGTTCGATGGCATCATTAAGGACTATCAAGAAAAAACGCGGCTGATGAATATACATGAAATTGGCATTCATAAGCGCCTCAATCGATTTTTGAGAGAGTACTTAGAAGTAGGTGAAGATGCGGCGAAGGTTGTGGATGATTATTTTATTTTGGATCATTATGGGATGGCTCGGGTCATGTCCCTGCCGCCAGATCAAAATAGTTATGCTAACGATTATGTCACTTCCTATAGAATTAAACAGGGCATACTCAACAACCCCAAAAGTGATAAACGCACTACAGAAGGGTCATTTCATATTGTCGAAGGGGGTTTGGCTATTCCGAGTGACAAAAAAGCGGTCCCAAAGGGTACTTTTTTGAAACTGTATCGTAAAGCGATTACGCCAAGTGAGGAGATGAAGGCCTTGCCTTATACGGCCAATCAGCAAGAAAAAGCCATGACTTTTGTTTCCCTTTTGATTAAGCCTATTGTTTCTCCAGAAGTGCCAGGGCTCATGAAAGAAAAAACCATGGAAATTCTGTTGACTGCACCGGGCTCACTTGTTTCCAATTTGGATTTTATCGAATCAGTATTTGGAAATGCTGGTGACCCTTCGCTCCATATCAACGATTCAGAACTGGATGTAGAAGGCTGGTCGGGATATACTGGGTATATTGTTTTGGCACCTCAGTTGACCCAACTCAGGAAGATCGATGTGGGACTGCCTCATTTTGAAAGTGCGACGGACAGACAAAAGAGAGACGGCATGTGCTATGAGGATGAATCTGAACTCTACAATGACGGGAAATCTTTTAAACTTACCTGCAGAGATAAAAGTGGTGTGGCCATTACTTTAATAGCCGACAATTACTTTGGTTATTCTAAAAAAGAAGTCAAAACCCAGATCAGCTTTGCAGCCAATCTATTGGGAAATGCCGAGGAGGAACATGCCGGAGGAACCATCGTTTTCCCTAGACTCAATCTTGGTGAAAATTACAATGCTCAAGACAATGCTGGCCTAAAAGGCTATTCCTTTGAGGAGGTCAAGGCGGTTTTTAAGCCACTTATGGACCTTCACCCAGATGGCTATGGCATAGACAAGGTGCATAGCACCGTGATTTATTTGCCTGAGACCGTTGAAATTGACCTTCATGGCACGAAGATTAAATGGGATGTGGATGGCGTGACAAAAACGCTGAAGCTATTGCCATCAAACGTGTATATACTGCCTAACGGCGAAAAACTTCACATGGAAAAACATCCTTCGGCTCCGGCGTGGAAATTGGTGGGAACTGATGCAGAAGGAACGTTCTGCCATAAACCCTGTACAGTTTCTGGAGGGGGCAAATCAGAAATCTCAAAATCCATTGCAAACTCAATCATCTACGGGAATTATTATGTAAATGATTTGGAAAAAGACATGGACCATGTGGACGAGATTTTGAAATACGACTACAGCAAGCGGTGGAAGGCTGTCCCAAATCGCACAAAATCCTCTCGCCCTATTTTGTCCATTGAGCGTACGCTGGGTTCGGTGATCAAACTCCTTACGCCTTCTACAGCATACACGGAAGTGTTCAATCAGTATTTAGAATCGATCCCAAACCACGTGAAAGCACTGGTGTTCTTAGTGAAGCGGTTTTATCAGATCTCGTGGCAAAACGACTGGCGATCACATTTCACAGTGGACATCATCAATGGCAAACCGGGCCACGAAGTGAAATTCAACGACCGTAAAGTAAGGCCAAGTTACCTTCGGGTGGGATTTGAAGAAGATCACTCATGGCGTGTCTTTAAACTCAGAATGGATTTTATGCCCTCTGAAAAAATCCAGACAGAGGACGACATTACAGCTTCTGTGATGGTTCCCTCAAATCAGCTGAAAGGGATGAATCCCAAGTATACAAACAGCAGCTATAAATTTTCAAAGAACTGTGAATTTAGATTTTTTCAACGGCCGGACGACGCCATTCATAAAGGCTATGACAGACAGGCTGAAAAAGATCTCTCAAGCGGCAATCTCTTTGTCACCAATTTCGAACCGTTGGACAAAAGCGCCGTTCAGGAAATCAAGGATGATGTCATGGATTATATGTCCTATACGAACCCTGTGAAGGAGCATATTGAAGCCTTCTTAAATGGGGGTGATCAGTACTGTGTGGTTTCTTCTCACCCAAGAATAGTGGAAGGTGCGCCGACGAAAAATCCAAGATAC
>JBBRGL010000329.1:0-2676 GCA_038240675.1 Peptostreptococcales bacterium | reverse complement strand
ATTAGGCTCATAGAATTACCTCCATCCACGTTATAATTATAACATGTTTTAGAGATAATTGCAATAGCAAATCTTGTCTAAACACAGTTAAATCAACAGTTTGCCCTACACCACGTTATAATTCACACGGGAATGTAGGATACATCAAAAACATGAAGAACAACGTCAGTGAAAACATGAGTGCATAGTCAAAGAGGTGAAAGATTAAATAAGCCTGCCTACCACTTTCACCTTGGATCTCTATAGCGTGATAAAAAGCCTCACTGTTATAAAAATCACTTGAGTCCAGAATAGCTTTTACGTCCAAATGAATCAGTCCAAAAAATTGTGTTGAAACACAAATCAAAAAAAACAGTACACTCACAAACAAAAGAAATGTCCTCTTGGCCGTTGCTTCTCTGCTAAGCCAATTCAATACTTTTATGCCCATGCGCTCCTCCAAAAAAAAATCATGCCCTCTACAGCCTTTTGTTCATCCTATAACGCTCTTGACTTTACTCCACTGCGAAATCTATCCCGACAACACCGATGACTGCACCGTTCACCACAACCTTTTGAGAGATTGTCTGCAAATACCGACCGGCAACATCTTGACCGGCAACATCTTGATAGAGCTCCTCAATGTTAGTGTTGCTTTCAAGGGCTTTTGTGAACCACGGACGCAGCCTTGCATCATAGTCTGCTGGGAGTTCTTGTTTTGGATATAGATACATTTTCCCATCAGCAGTTGCAAAAAAGACATTCACAATGCGCATTCTCTCATCAAGTGCACTGGTCTCAAGCAGACTGTCAATCGTACTCATATCCGGAAGCTGAGCAATCGCTTGACTCACTTCTTCTACCTTGTAAATCTGTGCGTCCAAGTAAAAGTTAATCGGTACTTCCTCAGTGGCTGTACTGGCGTCTTGACTCGCCGTCGCACCTGAACTAGTTTCATAAGGATTCAACAACCCGCCCATCATGTCTACCAGGGACAGACTATTTTCAGGTGTGATTTCAGGAATGACAACCGCCACTTCTTTATAATTCATCTGATAGACACCTGTCATATTGACCGCTACATCCATGGCAGACGCTTCATCCTTAATCGCCATTTTCATATCCATGGCAATTGTGGTGGGCATATATTTTCTGTCATATCCGATGATATACGCATACTGGACATTCTCCATGGCTTTCTTCAGTTCGTCGAGTTCAAGGGCAGAATTGCCTTCCGTAATAAGCGCCTGATACTCTTCAAAAGTGCCAATGGCCCCTGTGGTATCATACTTTTTAAGCACAGTGTAAAGTTCCTTGCTGTCCTTTGTCTGAGCGATGGCTGCGTTAAACATATTCATCACTGCCTCCGCCGTAAGGGTTACTTTAATCGCTTTAGATTTTGACTTGACGCCATTCAGCGTGAATTCATAAGACTCTATAAGTTCCATTGATTTTTCATCTGCACCTTCAAGAACTTTCGTTGAAAAACCAGGAAGCCAAGTATTTGACAAGGTTTCAAGATCTGCAATAAGAGACGCGTAGTCCACCTTTACGGGCATATCTGCACTTTCAGTTGCTTTATCGAGAACCTCTTTGAAATCGACGACAATATACTGGGGCATAACAGGATACTTGACAATCATTTGATCACCGTCAAAATACATCTCGAGCTTCATGGACAACCCATTGAGATCCACGTTATAGTGCATGGCCATATCCGCGAGCTTGTCCGTGTCCTTGAACTGCATATCGCCACTGTATTTGATGTTTTTAAACATGTCCATGTAAGGCGCAGCCTCTGGTGGAACGTCTCCCTTAAAAGTCATATCCATTTGCCCTTCAAAAGCCGCCGCGTAATTCTTCTGTGCCATGGCACTTGCCTGTATCTTCTGAAGCGTCTCTTTCGGCGTCAATTTTGGTTGACACCCCATAGTCGACATGGCCAAAACAAGTACCATCACTACCCCTAAAGTCCTTAGCACAAATCCTCTACTTTTCATCTCTATAACCCTCCAAACAATTTTGTGATTTCTCTTACAATGTCATCAGCTGAATACTTTTCTATTTTGGAAAACAAATCCGATCTCAAAGTTGACAAGGCAAAATAGCCACGAGGCTCATCAACGCTCTTGAGCCGCGATGTATCCAAATTGAGATTTTTGAACAACAGCTCATAAATAGAACTGTGTGATACAAAATCCTGAGAACCTAGGTGGAATACCCCACTATATCCCTTTTCAATAATGCATTTGATTTGCATGGCTATAGAGCGATCACTCGCCACATTGATCATCAAATGGGGATATACTGCGATGCTTTCTTCAGAAGATTGCGGATGAAGGACTTGATTCAGCCTCGGTGAATTTAGGCCCCACACTTGAGGCAATCTGACGATTACGGCATTGTTTTTCAAGCGATCCAGAATAAGCTTCTCACACGCGATTTTAAATTGACCGTATTCAGAATCAGATTCAGGCACGTCAGCTTCATTGTGAACTTTAGACAGGTCCCCATCAAACACGTTGGCTGTAGAAATATAGTGGAGTTTACCACCAACTTTGGCCATAGCCTCGACCAGCGCACTATGAAAGGCCAATTGAAGATCAAAATCACCCCTTAAACACGCAATGACATGCTTTGGTTTAAAATTCTCAATGATCTTTTTTACGCCTTCTGGATCATCCATGCCAAGAGGTA
>JBBRGL010000328.1:0-2711 GCA_038240675.1 Peptostreptococcales bacterium | reverse complement strand
GCTTTAGGTCGTGGAGAGTCAGCGCGTGTCGTAGCGGTTGATACGGTGAACAGAACCCTATCTGTTGAACGGGGCTACGTAAGAGGTCCAGAGACGCATGAAAAAGGTGAACGCGTCGCCGCTCACATTCGCTTTTGGCCTGGGTCTTGGGTGATGAATGTCACTGATGCTTGCCCAAAAGAAAAAGTAGCGGGAGTCAGTGTACCAGTCAATTATATAGGGTATTACTTCGCCATGATCCACGGCGAAACACAAGGGATATTTAATGACCCACACGACAATTGGGACGGCATTCAAGACAGCTCACGCTATGATGGCGTTGTCATCGACAGATTTGAAGACAAAGAAAGTTGGCTGAAATGGGTCAACGAAGGGTCGGAACTTGATTTGGATTTGTATCAGGATGGTAAAATCGTGTCGGTAGAGGAATTTGATGCAGCTTGGCAAAGAGGCACAGATCAGCTTTACGCCCTAGTCCACAAAGCATACCCTGAGTATCTCATCATTCGAAACAATCCACTGACGAGACGCACCACTCCCTATGGGGGTCAAGTTTATGAAACAGGTGGGTGGTCAGAGCCAACCACAGAGTGGTGGGAACAACTTGCGGTATCGTTTGACAGGGAGGAATATTATCAAGGTTTTGCCTATTTGCAGTGGTTTTATGGTCTAATAACCCCTGACCCTCTGGTGCTTTTTGAGGTCTATGAGGATGAGGGAAGTCCTGAGGCGGATAGTGATGGTGCATATGACAATCCCTATTTGAAAAATGGATTTACACCCAACTATCAGCGTATGCGATTTTCTTTGACCACTGCTCTTCTGGGAAATGGATATTATAGCTATGAAATCAATACGAATGGCCATGGTTCATTAGGGCTTATGTGGTTTGACGAGTATGATAATGCAGGGCAGGAAAAAGGGTATTTAGGTTATCCGACTTCAAGTGCGCAGAAACTAGATTCAGGCCTTTATAGGCGGCATTTTGATAAGGGATTGGTTCTTGTCAATCCAACACCAGACACGATAGAGTTAGAACTTGAAATACCTTACCGTACTATCGCGGGGGATCAAGTCCCAGAAATCAACTTCGGGGCAAAAGTAAATCAGGTCACGATCCATGGATTTGATGGCTTGATCTTGCTCAATAATTTTGTGGAGGAATAATCGAATTGGAACAATCAAAACAAACGGAACCTCAACCTCAAAACAAAGGCAATAGACTTTTAAAACCACTGATCATACTCGGGTGTTGCGTGGCAATCAGTGCAGTGATTATTTACTTCATCATGCCTCTTTTCACGCCTAAAACTCAATCTGTCAGCATTCCAAATCCATTGACTGAGGTCAGTGGTCTAGCACAAGCAGATGATATGATTGGATTTAAAGCAAAAATCCCCACTGTATTCCCTTTTGTTCCTGAGACACAAAAAGTTGTAGTCATCGGCAAAGAGACCATACAAGTGACTTTTATGAACGCTAAAGGCATCGAGCAAGAGTACAGAATGAGCTCGCTAAAAGAAGATGTCAGTGGGATTTACAATCAGTACTCTGTCAATGACATTATCAAAATTGGCAATGTTGAAGTGACCTTAAAAGGTGAAGCCAAGGATCAATACATCGTCGCCATTTGGAATGATGAGACGTACAGTTATGCGCTTAATGGAAATGTGGCCATGACCACCCAAGAATTCTCGGCCCTTCTAATGAGCATTCAGTAGAGCAACATAAAAAATTAAGTTGTAAATTTACATGCTCTTAACAAGCCTATAACTTAGGCTTGTTTTTTTATTGTTATGATGACTATGAGCTGATAAGCACACACATTAAATCAGCAAACGAGAGGAGATTTACACGCACATGAAAATGAACTTAAAAAGCTATTTAAGCCTTGTTGTAGTTTTGGTTTTGACAGTTGGACTTTTCGCAGGTTGTACACCAAAAGCAGCACCGGCTACAGAGGCTTCTACTGAAGCACAAACAGAAGCGGTCGCTTCACTTACAGGTGAAATAGTCATCGACGGCTCTTCAACAGTTTTTCCAATCACTGAAGCAGTTGCAGAAGAGTTCAACGCGATCCACAAAGACGTCAAGATTCCGGTAGGCGTATCAGGTACGGGCGGCGGATTCAAGAAATTCGTTCTTAAAGAGACGGATATTTCAGCTGCATCAAGACCAATCAAGGATTCTGAAAAAGATTTAACAGTTCAAAATGGTGTTGATTACACAGAATTGAAGATTGCATTTGATGGCTTAACCGTTATAGTCAATCATGATAATGATTTTGTAAATGATATGACAGTTGAAGAACTTGCTAAAATTTGGGGTCCAGACTCAACGGTTAAAAAATGGTCAGATGTTCGACCAGAATGGCCTGCAGAAGATATCAAACTCTATGCACCAGGAACGGATTCTGGAACATTTGATTACTTCACAGAAGCAATCAATGGAGAAGCGGGAGCAATTAGACCTGACTTCACACCGTCTGAAGATGACAATGTACTGGTTCAAGGTGTTGCAGGTGACAAGTATGCAATGGCGTTCTTTGGATATTCCTACTATGTAGAGAATAAAGACAAGTTAAAGGCAGTGAAGATTGATGGTGGAGCAGGTCCGATTGAACCAACTTATGATACAATCGCGGATGGATCGTATACACCACTTTCAAGACCACTGTTTATATATGTAAGCAATGCATCACTTGCTCGACC
>JBBRGL010000327.1:0-2744 GCA_038240675.1 Peptostreptococcales bacterium | reverse complement strand
GAAGAAAAAAATCCTGACCTAGAGGATAAGGAAGAGATTGCAAAACAAATCGGCATCGGTGCAGTGGTGTTTCAAGAATTATCCAATAATCGTATTAAGGATTATACTTTCTCTTGGGAGAAATCCATGGCTTTTGAAGGGGAGACTGGTCCTTATGTACAATATACCCACGCGAGAGCTGGAAGTCTACTCAGAAAAGCAGGTGTTCTTAAAGAGACTGGAATTAATACAGCTTTATTGACGGATACCGCTGCAGTTGATTTGCTATTTTATCTTTATGAATTTAAAGATATTTTGATTGAAGCGCTCGAAAAATATGAACCTTCGATTATTACGCGTTTTATTGTCGATGTAGCTCAGGCCTTTAACCGGTTCTACCATGACAACACAATCCTTTGTGAAGATGAAGCTGAAAAGCAGGCTAGAGTTGCACTTGTCTATGCGACAAAGTTGGTGTTGAAAGTCGGCCTTGATTTAATAGGCATCAAAGCTCCCGATCGTATGTAATAAATTATAACAAAAAAGAATAAAACCTTTCAGGTTTTATTCTTTTTTGTTATAATTAACCCATATCGTTACATGTGTAAAATTATTATACAATAAGAGGTGTTTATGCTAGCTATAACAAATTCAATTGTACTCAACGGATTAGAAGGTATTCCCATCTGTGTAGAAACCGATATTACAAAAGGACTTCCAAGTCTTACAATTGTGGGTTTGCCAGATATGGCTGTCAAAGAATCCAAAGAGCGCATTCGCGCGGCCATACAGAACGCAGGTTACGCATTTCCAGTCAAACGTCTTATTATCAATCTATCACCTGCCAATGAGCGCAAAGAAGGAAGCCATCTCGATTTACCTATGGCTGTGGGGATTTTAAAAGCAGCGAAAATAATCAAACCGGAGATTGATGATATGGCTTTTTTGGGCGAGCTTTCGCTCAGTGGAGAAATCAAAGGCATTGAAGGTGTTTTACCCATGCTGATAGGCTTAAAGGAAAAAGGGCTTACAGAGGTCTATATTCCAAGGGAAAATAGGAATGAAGCCCTGTTGGTGAAAGGGATCAACATATATGTCAGTGATTCACTGACGGAGTTGATTCGAAATCTCAATGAAGGCAGTTTTGAAACCATTGAGTCAGAAGGGGGAGAACTGGAAGAATGGTTCACGGAGGACGACGTTTGCTTTAGTGATGTCAAGGGTCAACATATGGCTAAATACGCGCTAGAAGTGGCCGCAGCGGGTGGACACAACGTTCTAATGGTAGGGCCACCAGGTGCAGGAAAAACAATGCTAGCAAAGCGATTTCATAGTATATTGCCCCCTATGTCCTATGAGGAAGTGTTAGAGGCAACTAAAATTTACAGCATCAGCGGACTTCTGAGGCAAAAATTGATGGTCAAGCGACCCTTTAGAGCACCTCATCACACCATATCCAACGCTTCGATGGCAGGAGGGGGTAAATACCCAAAACCAGGGGAGGTGACCCTGGCTCACAACGGCGTCCTTTTCCTCGACGAATTGCCTGAGTTTCAACGGCAGGTTTTGGAAACCCTGAGACAACCTCTGGAAGATGGCGTGGTCAACATCTCTAGAGTTAATGGCAATATGACTTACCCTAGTCGATTCATGCTGGTCGCATCCATGAATCCTTGTCCCTGTGGCTATTATAAGGATGAAGAAAAGGAGTGCCAATGTTCACCACATTTAATCACTAAATACCTGAGCAAAATTAGTGGGCCATTACTCGACCGCATCGACATCCATTTGATGCTCAAGAGATCTAACTATCAGGAATTAAACAGCGTGAGACAGGGGGAAACGTCCGAAACGATTCGGCAAAGAGTTGGCCTTGCAAGAGCAAAACAGCGGTTGCGATTTCCTGACAAAATCACCCCTTACAATGCCACTATGACAGTCTCTGAAATAGAAGAATTTTGTCAACTTGGAACACCAGAAGTGCAGTTTCTTGAGCGTGCATTTAGCCAATATAAAATGAGTGGCAGGGTCTATCATAAAATTCTAAAGTTAGCGCGTACGCTGGCGGATTTAGAGGATTCAGGTACAATAGAAATGGCCCATTTGGTCAAAGCGCTGATGCTGAGAATGCCGGAGTCTAGCTATTTTGACGGAGGTAAAAACGGATGAAGAACCCGCGGTATTATGCAATTTGGTTGTATGAATCCATCGGGTGTTCTTCAAAGGGTGTATTCGATGTTTTAGAGAAGGCTTTTGAGAGGGACGAAATGATTTTTGGAAGGGCATTAGTGCCTCTGGTTGGCATTAAACACACATCAAAATCCATGGAATACACCGATTATGAATGCTTTTGGACAAAACCACAAACCAAGTCTTTAGGGCAAGTTAAGCGCATTACCTATTGGGATGAAATCTATCCGGACCATCTTAAAGAAATTTATAATCCGCCGGCAGTTCTCTATGCCTTAGGCAATACAGAACACCTTAGCCAAACTTTTTCTCTTGGGGTAGTCGGCACAAGAAACCCCTCTGAATATGGGAAGAAAGCAGCCTATGCACTTTCAAAAGAACTTGCAGAATCGGGCATTTGCATTGTCAGTGGATTTGCCATGGGAATAGACGGGTGCGCCCATCGAGGCGCTATCACATCCGGAGCGACAATTGCTGTCCTTGGATGTGGCGTTGATTTAGAATACCCCCTAGCCAATCGCCAGCTGAGACGGGACATGATTGAGAAAGGGCTTTTGATTTCAGAGTTTCCCATG
>JBBRGL010000326.1:0-2767 GCA_038240675.1 Peptostreptococcales bacterium | reverse complement strand
GGTTGTGGGACGGTTGTATGGGAGTGATTGTTTTGGGGTCGAGACCCGTTTAGGTCACTTTATGCTCATGATCTGAGTGTTGCATTTAATGTATGATGCTGATTGCTTAAAACCGAAAGTCGATACTGAAATCTTGATTTGAGTGTCAAAAGTAAGTTTCTCGATTGTTCATACTGCATATAGTTCCAGTTGAACATTCCGGAACTATATGAACAAGATCAACTACGGACTTTTGACACCCTAATCAATCTGCTATTCAGAAGACAGAATCCCTTGAGTTACAAGAGGACATTATCGCTTATGGTTCAGATTTTCGGCTTCTGAAATTAAATAAATCTTGTATTTGTAAGGGCTAGAACGTATAATACACTTGAGTTCTAAACATCAAAAACAAACATTATTGGAGGAACAAAAGGCATGACAAATGGTACAGTGAAATGGTACAACAAAGAAAAAGGATATGGATTCATCACTTCGGAAGAAGGATTAGATGTCTTTGTACACTATTCACAAATCAACATGGACGGCTTCAAATTTCTTGGGGATGGCCAAACAGTTGAGTTGGAGATCATTAATGGACCAAAAGGGCTACAAGCTAATAATGTAACGGTGCTGTAGAACAAGTCACAGACCTTAAAACCATTCAAAATGAAGCGTTATTCATTTTGAATGGTTTTCTTTTTGTGTTAAATTCATTTTATCGTGCGATTAATGATTAGAGTGTCAAAAGTAAGTTTCTCGAATATTCATACCACATATAGTTCAAGTTGAACCATCTGGTACTATATGTGGTATAAATATGATCAACTAAGGGCTTTTGACACCCTAATCATATATGCATTATATAATTGCATTCGTGCAATTTTAATGCTATTATAAGGGCGAATAGTGCGTTAAAAGAATATAATGATGCGCTTTGGAACAGTCATATTCTAACGCCATACATTGTGAAAAAAGAAACGAGGTGATTGTATGGATTTAACCCCTAGACAACTTCAAATTATGCGTCTGTTAAAAAAAGAAGGCATATTGACTGGGGAATGGATAGCGGAAAGACTCAAAATTTCTAAAAGCACTCTGAGATCTGATTTTTATGCCTTAAACCAATTGGGGTATGTTGAGTCAAAGCCAAAAGTGGGCTACAAAATGGTTAAGGACCCCTTTGAGGCACATCCGGATCAACTTATGACCGTATCGTACTCAGTCAAGGATGTTATGCAGGTGCCCTTAATTGTGGACCGTGATAGTTCGGTCTATGATGCAATCGTCATGATGTTTCTTGAGAATACAGGCTCAATTATTGTTTTGCAAGAGGGCTATCTTGCAGGCATTATCTCTCGTAAAGATTTCATTAAGGCTGCAATGGGTGGAACCGATTTAAACAAGCTTCCAGTGGGTATGATAATGACGCGGATGCCAAATGTGATTGTGGTTTATCCTCAGGACTCAACACTCACAGCAGTCAAAAAGATTTTGGAGCATCAAATTGACAGTTTGCCAGTGGTGGAGCTTGTAACCACAGTATCAGGTGTCAAAGCCAAGGTCTTGGGCAAGTTTTCAAAGACGACAGTCGCCAAGCTTTATTCTGAATTATACAATCCGTCGGAGGTGGACCATGAAAAATAATGCGACATACTATATATATGTTATTTCAGACTCTGGAGGGGAAACAGGGGAGTATGTAGCCAAGGCTGCAGCAAATCAGTTTAAGGGTATAGACTATGACCTGACGCGGTTTCCGTATATTGATGACCCCGTAAGAGCGCGGGAGATTATTGAAGAAGCCAAAACTAAAAACTCCATCGTGGTTTTTACAACAGTTCTCCAAGACATTCGAAAAACCATCTCTGACGCCTGTATAGAGTACCACATTCCCTTTTTCGACATTATGACGCCGTTGATCAAGACCTTTAAAACCTTCCTGGATAGAGAACCCGCCTACGAGCCGGGCACTATGCACAAGCTGGATGAGGAATATTTCAACCGAGTTGAATCCGTTGAATTCGCCGTCAAATATGACGACGGTAAAGACCCTAGAGGCATCAAAAAAGCGGATATTGTCATCCTCGGGATTTCAAGAACGTCTAAGACACCACTGAGTATGTATTTAGCTCACAAGAATATCAAGGTTGCCAATATTCCCTTGGTGCCAGAAGTACCACTGCCTAAGGAACTTTTTGAAATATCCGCCAAGCGCATTATATGCCTGACCAATGACCCGGAAAAGCTCAATGCCATTCGTGAAGAGCGTTTGAAAGCTATGGGTCTGGCCAGTACAGCTATCTATGCGCAAATGAACCGCATAATGGAAGAGTTAGAATACGCGCATTCCGTCGTGAGGCGCATCGGTTGCCCAATGATTGACGTTTCCACAAAGGCTATCGAAGAAACGGCGAATATTATCGTCAACATTATGAAAGAAAATGACGTATTGGAGGCCAAAGCATATGATTAAAGGCTATTATACATTCAAAGAGGGCAGTGCTCTCGGCAAAGACATCTTAGGCGGCAAAGGTAAAAACATCTGCGAAATGGTGTCCCTAGGCTTTCCAGTACCTGACGGATTTGTCGTCTCCACAGAGGTGTTCAAATCTTATCAAAACAGTACGCCTGAATTCAAAGCGGCTCATTTACAAGCGCTAAAGACCAGCATAGAGGCACTCGAAGAGCGTACGGGCAAGCAATTTGGAGGAGCGGTCCCTTTACTGGTTTCAGTGCGTTCAGGGGCGCCGGTGTCCATGCCTGGCATGATGGACACCATTCTCAA
>JBBRGL010000325.1:0-2779 GCA_038240675.1 Peptostreptococcales bacterium | reverse complement strand
TGTGACCCTCAGTTTTTTGACTTGTTCCAACCAGTCCTGTGTATTCAAGAGAGCCGCTTTATCGATTAAGTCACGCAGAATATTCTTGGCATCGCCGACGACTGGGATTTGATGATCGAAAACCTTCCCAATTTCTGCGGGATCGATATCGATATGAATTACATCCGCTTGACCTTTGAAGGCAGAAAAGTTTTGAGTGGCGCGGTCGGATAAGCGTGCGCCGATGACCATGACCAAGTCACTTTGGTTCATAATATCCTGAGTGAAAGCATTGCCATGATAGCCCACCATTCCACTGTAAAGAGGGGAATCCATGGGGAATGAGCCAATGCCCATAAGGGTGTGTACCACGGGGATCTGACAAAGCGTTGCAAAATCGTACAACTCTTTTTTTGCATCCGCTCTCAAAATGCCACCTCCCACGAAAATCAAGGGCTTTTGAGCCGTTTTTAAACGCTGAATAATTTTTTTGAGCTGCCCACAATGGCCATCCTCTGTGGGCTTGTAGCCGTTAATTGACACTTGAGTAGGATATGAAAAGTTTATTTTTTGGAGTTGTATGTCTTTTGGAAGATCGATGAGTACGGGTCCAGGTCGGCCAGACCGTGCAATATAGAAAGCTTCAGCGAAAACTCTTGGAATATCATCCGCATTCTTGACCAGATAGTTGTGTTTGGTAAAGGGCTCTGTTGCACCGACAATATCCGCTTCTTGAAAGGCATCTTTCCCTATAAGGTCGGTATTGACTTGTCCTGTGATGGCAATAAGGGGAATGGAATCCATGTAGGCGGTTGCAAGCCCTGTAATAAGATTGGTCGCACCCGGGCCAGAAGTGGCAATGCAGACGCCTACAGTGTTGGAAGCTCTTGCAAAACCACTGGCGGCATGAACGGAGGACTGTTCATTTCGAACCAAAACGTGTCGCAATATTGATGTGCGTAGGGCCTCGTAGAGGGGGAGAATAGCGCCACCTGGATAGCCAAAGACGGTCGTCACGTTCTCTTTTTCTAATATTTTGACAACTGCATCTGCAACCTTCATTGGATGTTCTCCCTTCTTAAGTGAGTGCGGTATTTGTATGCGTTAGTCTTTTTTGATCCATGCCATCATGCTGCGGAGTTCTTTGCCGGTATTCACTATAGGGTGTGTCAATTCATCTTTTTTGATTTGGTTGAACCAAGGTCTTCCTTGAGCGTTTTCTTCAATCCATTCCTTGGCAAATTTGCCTTCTTGAATCTCGGTAAGCATAACCTTCATCTCTGCACGTACGGAATCGTTTATAATACGTCTGCCTGCTTTGTAATCTCCATATTCTGCTGTGTCGCTGACGCTGAAACGCATATTTTCAAATCCGCCTTCGTACAGTAAGTCGACGATGAGTTTTAATTCGTGGAGACATTCAAAATAGGCGATTTCCTTTTGATAACCAGCTTCGACTAAAGTGTCAAATCCCGCTTTTATAAGCTCTGTTGCACCGCCGCACAGGACGCATTGTTCACCGAAAAGATCACTTTCTGTCTCTTCTTTAAAAGTTGTTTCGAGTACGCCTGCCCGTGTTGCGCCGATGCCATTTGCATAGGCGAGAGAAAGGGCTCTTGCGTCACCCGTGAAATCTTGGTGTACGGAGAATAGAGCAGGGACGCCTTTGCCTTCTTCATAGACGCGTCTTACCAGATGGCCAGGTCCTTTAGGGGCCACCATAAAGACGTCGATTTCTGTTGGAGGATTGATTTGTCCAAAATGAATGTTGAAACCATGGGCGAAAGCCAGTGCCATTCCGGGTTTCAAGTGGGGGAGAATGTCTTTTTCATATATCGCCTTTTGCTTTTCATCAGGAATGAGCATCATGATAATATCGGACTCAGCGGCAGCTTCAGCAGCAGTTTTGACTGTCAATCCATCCGCTGTAGCTCTGGACCAAGAGGGACTTCCTTCATAGAGACCGACGACAACTTGGAAGCCGCTTTCTTTCAAATTCATACTGTGGGCTCTGCCTTGGCTACCGTACCCAACCACGCATATTTTTTTGTCCTTTAAAACATCTGTACACGCATCTTTTTCGTAGTATAAAACTGCCATTTTTTGTTCCTCCAATAAATTTTATAGTGTTTGTGTGCTTTTGATGGTCATATAGCGGTTAAGGGCCCTGACGTAGGCTTGAATACTTGCATCTGTAATGTCAGTGCTATAACTTTTTGCAGAATAGGCATTGCCGTCTATTTCAAGCTTTACGCTTGCCTCACCCATGGCATCGTTGCCACCGGGAAGGGCTTTTACTTGGTAAGCAGTTAAGGTGACGGGGACTTTAAAGATGCGCTGTATAGCGTTGAAGGCGGCGTCAACTGGTCCATCGCCGATGGCGGCTTCCTTGAATTCTGAACCGTCAATTTTCAAGTGAATCGTTGCAGTAGAACCAAGGGTGGTACCTGTTTGGATGGCAAAATCCAAAACTTCAACAATGGCGACGGGGTTTTCTTTTGATAGATCAATAAGGGCTTCAAGATCTTGTTCGAATATTTTTTTCTTTTTATCCGCCAAATCTTTAAAACGTTTAAAGAAAACTTCAAGTTCACTTGCTGTAAGCTCAATGCCCATTTTTTCAAGTTGATTTTCGATTGCATGTCGACCAGAATGTTTGGAGAGCACAATGGTTTGAGCTGCATAGCCAATGTCCTCTGGCTTAATAATTTCATAGGTGTTTCGATTTTGAAGCATCCCGTGTTGATGAATGCCACTGGCGTGTGAAAATGCATTTTCGCCGACAATCGCTTTGTTGGGC
>JBBRGL010000324.1:0-2782 GCA_038240675.1 Peptostreptococcales bacterium | reverse complement strand
CCAAGGCAATACCTACGGGGATGGCGCCTCTTAGCTCAATGATGGGCATGGCTGCCGTTATGAGTACTTTAAATTCTATAGAGAGTGAGTTTAACAACTGTTCGAGCATCTAAACGTCCTTTTCTGAATCATCATTTGACTAAATAACACAACACTTCCGCTATCATTCCTTAATATACCATATACCTAACATCCTGTGAAGATTTTCCGCTATAAATGTAGTGCAAGATGAACGCATGACATCCATTATTAGATAGTTAGCCACTTTCGTGTAAACCGACTGACGAAAATGCAATAATGGGGTGCCAGGCTCCTCTAACGAACAAAAGCGCAAAGATCCATTTAGTGGATCAATGCGCTTCCAAAAGGGTGACTATCTATTTCGGTCTGATTCCGAAAAGTCACTCTGCTAAATTTTAAAATATGAAGCCAGTTGTTTTAATTTAATTGCAACGGATGCCAATTCTTCACTTTTTTCACTCATTTCATGGATACTAGCGGTCTGTTCTTCAGTTGATGCCGATGTTTCCTCCGTAGAGGCCGCATTTTCTTCTGCAATCGCCGAAAGATTTGTCATGACTTCCATAATATGATCTTTTTTAGTTTGCATAGCTAAACCGGCTTGATCAATTGTTTCAATACGTTTCACGATGTCATCGATAGACTGTTTGATCGTTGAAAACTGCTCGGTGGTCATGGTCACGCCCTCAAGTTGCTCTGTGACAACCACTCTAATTTTTTCAGAAACAAGTACTAAATTCTCAGCATCTTTGTTTAGTAAGCTCAAAGCACTATCAATATCATGTGTGGAGTTTTTAGATTGCTCTGCGAGTTTTCGAATCTCATCTGCAACAACTGCAAAGCCTCTGCCGTGTTCTCCAGCTCTTGCAGCTTCAATAGATGCATTGAGTGCCAGCAAATTCGTTTGCTCTGAAATGGATGCGATTAAACCACTCACTTCTTTAATTCTACCAACACTCTTATACGTTGAATCGATGCGCGTTGTGATGTTATCCATCTCTTTATTGGTTCTATTCGCTTGGTCATCTAATTTTTGCATAGATTCAGTACCAAGTTTCACAACGTCTATAACTTGTTGTGCGTTTTCGGCAAGTTGGTTCAGTTGCTTTTGATTGGCTTCTATAATTATGCCGAGATTGACAACTTCTTCAGAACCTTTTTCAGTATCCCGTGCTTGATCGGTTGCACCTCTTGCCACATCTTGAACGGCTCTATAAATATCTTCAGATACAATGGCAGATTGAGCGGTCGATTCTCTGAGCATATTAGATGAGGCGCTCACTTCCTCGGACGTTTCTACAATATTCACAGCGATCTGCCTTAGTTCTTCCTTCATATGTTCAAATGACTGCGCTAAAACGCCGATTTCATCTTCTCTCTTAAGCATATGTGGGTCAATGCTAATCGCTAAGTTGCCTTCAGAAATCAATTTTGATGCACCTGCAACATTTTTAATCCATTTCGTTATATTGGAAATATACAGCGAGGTAATAACGCCGATTACAATTAAGCCTATAATAGAAGCGATAAAGTTGAAATTGCGAATACTTGTCGCTTCTTTCGTGATTTCCTTTGTTGGGATTTCAGTCGCGAGTATCCAGGTTGGACCATATTCAGAGACAGCCATTGGGAGCATCATTTTAAAGTCATGAGTATCTCCTGGAATTTTATCGGTAATACTGTTTACTGTTTGACCACCCATTATAGCGCTTAGAAGTCCCGCACTTTCACCTGTGGCAAATTCACTTGATAGTGTGTTAATTAACTCACTATTTGGATGGGCAAAAATTTTCCCATCTGGACCTAATATTTTGATAAACCCTGTATCAAAAAGTTGAACTTTATTGAGGTCTAAAAGCAATTGATCCACTGCTATATCGATACCTCCTGCACCATAAAATTTCCCATCTATTACGATTGGCACTGTAATAGTAACCATATTCACCGGAACGCCGCCAATTTCATAAACCGTTGGTTCTGTAATAAAAGGTTTCAGGCTATCTTTTGGTACTAAATAGTAGGGGTCTGTATCATAGGCATAACAACGGTCTATGCCATACTTATCGCCATCGCGGAAAACAAGGGGCACAAATCTGCCCTTTTCGTCAGAATCCAATCTACCGACAGACTGAGCATCTAGTCCGTCAAATGCATTGGGTTCAAAAACAAACCAATTGTCTGAGGCATAAGGTTGGTCCTGAAGGACATTGGTTAAGATTTGATTGACGTTATCCCTTGTAAGGATACCCTTTTGCTCAGCGATTTTTACTGCTGATACCATGGCCTCAGCGGCATTTAAGTGATTTTCGAAAAATTTTGTTAGAACGAGACCTTCTTTTCGCATTTGTTCTTCTATATACTTTTCAGATATTGCCATTGTTGATTTATAAGATAATGTACTTACAAAAACAGCCAATACAGCTAAAATCACTATCAAAACGCCGACAATGATGACGAGCATTTTTGCTTTTAAGCTCCTTTTAATCATAACAACCCCTCCTTCAATTAACGTATGTATGCATTGATTCGAGTTAGGGGTAGGAGTTAGGGATCATGGTACAGACTATGTAATAAATGCCTATACTATTAGTAATACCACATATCATCATTTTTAAACCGGGGAAAAGGGTCGAGTAGGCGGAGCCTCACGGCCCCAACCCCTCACAGAACCGGACTTGCCCTATTAAGGCATCCGGCTCTTCGTTTCATCATTCACAGAGATAAGAAGCACCTGCTCCCAGTTCCCACAAGGGTTTTATTT
>JBBRGL010000323.1:0-2794 GCA_038240675.1 Peptostreptococcales bacterium | reverse complement strand
AGTGACCTGATTGCCATGCTATAGGTCCCCCTCTGCCGATAGACGTTGACGCGGAAACGTCCCAGGCCTGTTCTGGAGAAGCTAAAATCCACATCGCCATGCGCGAATAAATGTTCTTTTTTTTTGTCATCTAAGAGAGGCATAATGATTTGTTCTGTCATTTGAGGCGTCATAACAGCTGCGTGAGCTATTTGTTTGAGACTTGAGTTAATGCGTACTACAGGCTTGCTACCTACATTGACATGCAAATCCGAGGCTTTGACTTGGCAGGCGTATTCGAGTATTTGGTCTATATTGCTTACATCAATCTCTTGCATAAACCACCTTCACCATTTCCGCCACAGAAGTAACGCCTTCTAAGACCAATATTTTGCAACTTTCATACAAATTCATCATTCCGCGTAACGTCGCTAAAGACCTTAAATCCTCTGAATTGCCGCCTTCTTCTATGAGCAGTCGATGGTCGTTTTCAAGGAGCATGATTTCATGAATCGGCGCTCTTCCCTTGTAGCCAGTACCGTTACACGTAGGGCAACCAATGCCTTCATAGAGTTTGGCCGGTTCGTCAATTTGGAGTATTTTTTGTTCTCCTAAATCCGAAATGTAGGAAGTTTTGCAGTCGTTGCAAAGTCTTCTGATAAGCCTTTGCGCGATGATGCCTATAATGGCATCCGCCACCAGATAGGGCTGAACACCCATGTCCACAAGCCGCGTGATGGCACCTGGCGCATCGTTGGTGTGCAGAGTCGAAAGCACTAAGTGACCCGTAATTGCCGCTCTAATAGCTATATCGGCAGTTTCGCTGTCTCTAATCTCCCCAATCATAATTATATCTGGATCTTGACGCAGTATACTTCGGAGGCCTGCCGCGAAAGTGAGGCCGCTCTTAGTGTTGACAAGGACTTGATTGACGCCTTCCATTTTGTATTCTACAGGATCTTCAATGGTGACGATGTTTTTGTCGGGTTGATTGACTTCAGCAAGCATGGTATAGAGGGTCGTCGTTTTCCCGCTACCTGTTGGACCCGTCAGAAGAATAATGCCGTGAGGCCGCCTCAAAATCTGATCCATCAGCTTGTTTTCATGGGGTGTAAGACCCAGTTTTTCTCTTGTGAGCACAGAACCACTTTTGTCCAAAATCCGAATAACGATTTTTTCACCGTAAATGGTGGGCAGTGAAGATACGCGAAAATCATAGCTTTTGTTTTCAATAACCATTTCGACGCGACCATCTTGAGGCACTCTTTTTTCAGCGATGTTCATGCCGGCCATGATTTTTATACGGGTGGAAACCGAAGTGTATAAATACTGCGGAATACGGGTGTTTTCTGAGAGCACACCGTCTACGCGGTAACGCACCACGACGTAGGATTCGAAAGGCTCTATATGAATATCGCTGGCACGAACGGCTATGGCGTTTGAAATGATGCTGTTGGTAAGGCGAACAGCTGGCGCGTTTTGGATATCGTCCGACTGTTCTGTGTCAAGCTTGTGGTCTGTCCCATCGTCAAATTCTTTTTTGAGGTCCTCTATCGCTTTGTCTGTGATTTGTCTATTGTAGTAAAGGTCGATGGCTTTTTCAATGGAGCGTTTGCTTGCAAGGACAGGTTCGATTTTTTTCTTGGTGATGAAGGTTAGATCATCAATAGCATTGACGTTTAGTGGATCTGTCATGGCGACAACGAGGATGTTGTCTCTTATAAATATAGGGAGTAGCAAATGTTTCAGAGCCGCATTTTTGGGAATACATCTTGCTATTTCTGGGTCGATATAAATTTTTTCTAAATCAACTTTATTGATGGAGAGTTGTTTTGACAAGGTATCAATAATTTCATTTTCTGAAATAATGCCGAGGTCTAAAAAAGTTTCTCCCAGTCTTTTTTTGTTCTGTGTTTGTGCTTTCAATGCCATTTCGAGCTGTTCTTGTGTTATTTTGCCCGCACTGACAAGAATATCTCCCAGTCGTTTCTTTGTTTCAATCATCTTTCACCGGCCCCTTAAGTTAAAGTGGTTGAACCACCTTTTGAATTCAAACTCTTGGTTCGTAGCCTTGGTATAAAAAAACCAGCCACAATAATGCTATCGTTAGCCGGTTACGCTCTGCATCCACCTGCCCCAAGCGTCCAATAAGGGATAAGCTTCATTTGCTCTAACTGAAAACTCCGTGTATGTCACTCAAACTCAAAATCGTGTTTGAGGCTGTAAATGTATTTTTATTTTTTTTTTTTGGGTCGTCAAAGTCCTTTGTGGTCATTTGTCAGCTTCTTAAATTCTGTGAAAATTTATTCTTTCAGCACTTTTGAACACTTATATACACTTCCATTATACAGCACATCCACTAAAGCGTCGATAGAGATTTTACCATTTTGTAACTTTTATTTAGAGAAAATTTATGCAAAATTTAAGGTGTATATTATGTAGCACTTTTAGCATACTGTGTTTTATCGTTGCCTGCTATCACCTAACGGGTGATAAATATTCTTTTTGTGATGTGAAATGGAAAATGTCCTGAAACACTGTATCTTTAGAATAGCAGAGTGAATCGAAAGGGTTGTTCGGCGCTTCGCGTGGGACGGTTGTGGGACGGTTGTGTGACGGTTGTATGGGAGTGATTGTTTTGGGGTCGAGACCAGTTTAGGTCACTTTATGCTCATGATTTGAGTGTCAAAAGTAAGTTTCTCGATTGTTCATACTGCATATAGTTCCAGTTGAACATTCCGGAACTATATGCAGTATGAACAAGATCAACTACGGACTTTTGACACCCTAATCAATCTGCTATTCAGAAGACATA
>JBBRGL010000322.1:0-2912 GCA_038240675.1 Peptostreptococcales bacterium | reverse complement strand
GGCAATGCAGCTCAGTGAAGTCAAAGCCTTGGCAAGTCCCTATACGGCAAGTAGTAGACAGCAAACCTTTGAAGTGAGTACAGTTGACGAACTCATCAGCGCCATAGGTTCAGACAGACAGATACGCCTAAAAGGCGGGGCGATGATATTCCCGTACTACGGCCAAGTTGAAACGGATTTTGCAACCCTCAAAGAAGGAATGCTCGTCATAAAAAATGCGAACAATCTGACCATAGAAGGCGCTGGCAAAATTCCTGCTACTCTCCTGAGCCAAAACGTCGGCATGGCTATTCGCTTTGAAAATGTTAAGCAGTTGACCCTCAACAACATAAGAATCGGCCATAGTCTAGAGTTCTGCACAGAAGCGGCCCTAGACCTTGAAAAATGTGAAGCGGTAACGGTGGTCAACAGCATCCTCTTTGGATGCGGCGAATGGGGCATGCATATTAACGGATCAAAAACTGTCACAGTGCTGAATTCAGTCATTTCCGATTGCAACACCTATGCGGCAAAAATAATCGGTTCATCCGGTGTGACCTTCACAAACGTTCTGATCACTCGAAATGGCAAAAATTTATTCTACATGGAAGATTCAAACGCCATCCTATTTGACAACGCACAGCTCGTGGGCAATCAAAATAATGCCTATACCACTGACCCCACCCTGTTTACACTCATCAATACAGTGGATGTGACCCTCAAAGATTCAGTTGTCAAAGGCAATATGCTCAAGAAAATTACACCAACAGAAGGCGAAATCATCAACGACAATACATGGATCGAGTAAACACGATAAATTACTAAAAAAGCGCATAAAAGCACTGGGGACGGTTTTGTCTGCTGACATTCACAGCATTCAAAACCGTCCCCAGTGCTTTTACGCCTACTTTTGGTGCGAGAGATGGGATTCGAACCCACACAAACCTAAGCTCATAAGAGCCTGAATCTTACGCGTCTGCCAATTCCGCCACCCTCGCGCGTCTATTTCCATTATAACCGAAACGAAACAAATCTCAAGACAAATATGCGATAAACAGCCATGAATCGCAACCAAAATACGAAAAAGCGGGTCAGAGAGCAATACAGTCCCAAAATAACATCAAAACCAAACTCAACCATAGAGATTAAGCAGAAAACCATAGAGAATTAGCAGATAATACTTGAAATTTCAACGCCTCTATGCTATTCTAACCATGTACCCGGGGGCATAGCGCAGCTGGGAGCGCGCTTGGCTGGCAGCCAAGAGGTCAGGAGTTCGATCCTCCTTGTCTCCACCAACAAAAAAGAGTATCCACATGGATGCTCTTTTTTTTATTGGTGAATACAAAGAGGAACTTCTGACCTAAGGTGTATAGGGGGAAGCATTCCCCCCAATCAGAGTCGCCTAGCGATGGACAACCTTTACGGGGACAATAGGCCGATAGACCGCCACTAGGGGGCATGAGCCTCCTATGGAGCGAATCGTTAATAAATAGTGCCGTATACCCCCTTTCTTCAGATATGGGGATATAAGGCATAATTCGTACTGCATTATATTTGTGGTTTCGATATAATGTATTTATGATTAGAGTGTCAAAAGTAAGTTTCTCGAATATTCATACCACATATAGTTCCAGTTGAATCATCCTGAACTATATGTGGTATGAATATGATCAATTAAGGGCTTTTGACACCCTAATCATTTATGAATTATAAAACAAATAGCAATGTAATGTACTCATGTAAATATCATGTGGTATGGTGTCCAAAATATCGAAGAAAAGTATTAACAGGAGCAATTTCTGACAGATTAAAGGAGCTGATAATACAAAAATCTGCGGAGATAAAAGTCGATATAATTGAAATGGAAATAATGCCTGACCCCTTGGTGGACTCTATGACCCCAGAAGTGATTTTGAATTTTGCTGGATTTAACGAAAAGGTGGAGTATACTCTTAAAAATAACGACTAACGCGTTGACGCATTTTCACCATTTGTTACCACTGTAATTCGCTCCAAAAGTTTCTTAAAATCAATGGGTTTGCTGATGTAGTCATCCATTCCTACATCGATACATTTTTCAATATCACCGGGCAAGGCGTGTGCTGTCATGGCGATGATATAGGTGTGTCTTTGACTTGCTTCTTGCTTACGGATAAACTTCGTGGCCTCATATCCATCCATAATGGGCATCTGGCAATCCATTAAAACGACATCAAATTCATGTTGCATCATCAATGCCAACGCTTCTTTTCCATTTTCAGCGACGGTTAATGCCCAACCTTTTTTCGCAATTAACGCTCGAATGACCATTTGACTTGCTTGGTCATCCTCTACCAATAAAATTTGAAGATTAGATGGCTCTTGAGCAAGAATCGTGGTTTCTAAAGGTACTGAGAGTTCCGCACTGAAGGGGTCACATCTCTCAAAAAGACAGGTGAAAAAAAAGTGGCTCGACTCATTTTCAATACTTTCTACCCAGACTTCACCCTCCATGAGTTCAACAATGCCCTTTGAAATGGACAAACCTAGTCCTGTCCCGCCGTATTCTCTGGTATGTGAACTATCAACCTGTGTAAATCGGGTAAACAGCATGCTGCGTTTATTCTGAGGAATGCCAATGCCCGTGTCTGAAATTTGAATCTCTAATCTGATTCTATCCCGGTTAACTTCAGGAACGCTTTTGACTCCAATAGATACAGAACCTTTTGATGTGAATTTAATAGCGTTTCCGATTAAGTTCGATAATACTTGTTTGAGTTTAAAGGCATCACCTTTAAGGTAATTAGGAATGGCTCCTCGCTATATCGAGTGGGTAAATACACACTGTAAAAATATGAGAATGTAAAATGTGGTACAATAAGGTCATTATAAATAGGACGGTGACCTTATGCTTAATCACGAACAATTATTTATGGCAGCGCTACAAATTT
>JBBRGL010000321.1:0-2937 GCA_038240675.1 Peptostreptococcales bacterium | reverse complement strand
CACTGGCGACTACATCTCTTTTGAGCCGGCCCCCTCTGAGGAGTATCCCCTCTACTAATTTGCCTGTTTCAAGAACTTGTTTATGGACTGAATCCCCTTCAATTAAATCTACTGAAAAATCTTTGCCGATAACTTCTGCTTCCGTCAGCCCCATTATACGGGAATAGGCTGGATTTACAAGAATGTGTTTGCCATTTTGGTCCACCACAGAAATGGCATCTTGAGTCGAGCTAAATACTGCCTCTAACATCACTTGGATCTCTCTCAGATTTGTAATTTCTTCTGCAAGCGTAACCATTTCAGAAATATCTCTAAATATAGCAACAGCGCCTATAATGTCGCCCGCTTCATCAAACAAAGGCATGCGGTTCGTGATGATCTCGACATTCTCTAAGTGCTGTCTCTGATTGAGCTCAGGGGCTTTTGACTTCATAACATGTAGAAGACGCGTATTATCAATAACTTCGGTGATGGATTTGCCCATAACCACGGATGCTTCTTTTTTCGTCAACTTCTCTGCAGCGTGATTAAACAGGGTAATCCTACCCTGTTTATCGATGGCAATCATGGCGTCGTGAGTCGCATTTAATATGATTTGAATAGCCTTATCCATTTACACCCTAGCCTTATTATTGATTCACCAATTGTATGTCCAAACTTTTGATATCCGTCTCAATTTGATCGACTACGAGACTTGATTTAATTTGAAGCGGAACTGTGTGTAGGCCTTCGACAACATCTTTAAGGTCTACAGTCAAAGACAAGTCTTCCTTTTTCATAGTGCTCACAAGACTTTCTATTCCAACGACGCGAACGATGAATTTGGCTTCACGGTCCATAACGGACAAGCCATTTGTCACATTCAAAAAAGAGATGTCCTTAAAATCATAGGTATACGTCGCCGTTATAATTTTTTCGATGGTTATCGTCGCCGTGATGGCTTCCACAGAGTCGACACTCGTCAGTGCAACAGGCAATTTAAGGGGAAGCTTTATGTCGAAAGTTTCTGTTTTGTCTGTCAAATCCAGCGCATCTGGAACAACTTTGGTGTAATAGAGCATATCCTCTTCCTTGCCCATGATCTTTAGCCTGTCTGGATTGAGGAGGACTTTTGTCATACGGTAGCCTACTGGAACCCCACCTGTGTAGTTCACTTCTACAGGAAATTCGGAGACTTTGAAAACACCAATACCTGCATTGACATAGGGCGTTTTCACCTCTACCCCTTGGACCACATTGCCATCGTTGTCTACAGCTATGACGGGTATCTGTTTGAGGACGTCCTTTTTAAGATCACTGATATCAAGATTTCCAATAAGCTTGGCTACTTCGTTGACGAGCTTTTCTGGGCCTCTCACAATGACTTCTTCAGGTGTGACTTCCACTTGACCCCCACTGTACCCTTCAGGTAAAGTGCCGCTGATTTTGATATCCACTTTTTTGGGCAACTCAACGATTTTATCCAAATAGAGATTCAGTTCATTTTGTGAGGCATTGGTCATGTAGACCTCATCATTGTCTATTCGGAAATTGAGCGGAATACTGTTGTATCCTTTTATAGCACCATAAAGATCAGCAGTCACATGAATGCTGCTGAGATTTAAATCAAGGAGTTCAGAACGCCTTCCCTTGAGTTTCAAATTGACACTGAGTTCCGTTGGATTCGCAAGTAGGAGGCCATTGGACTCAACTCTTTCGATATTCACAAGAGAAATAGGCACATTGTCAAAGCTTTTAACAATTTCGGGATTTTCAATATCCATGACATAAATCCAAAGCACAATGGCGAGGATCAAAGATGCAACTTTGGGCGCTGTGTTGCGGGATATGCCCAACCAATCAAACCAGGACTTCAGGTTATTCATTTGATTTTTTCCTCCTAAAGCCAAATAGCGTTGTTTTATTTTTTTTAGGTGCCTTGAGTTTGCTCCTCAAAATGCTTCTAAGGGCATTTGAATCGAGGTAGCGAGAAAGTTTCCCTTCCATAGCAAGCGAAATGACGCCCGTCTCCTCAGAGACGATAATAACGAGAGAATCAGTCTTTTCAACAAGTCCAAGCGCAGCTCTATGCCTTGTTCCCAGACTCTTGCTAATATTTTGATTTTCTGATAACGGAAGTAGACAGCCCGCCGCCATAACGCGGTGGCCTTTTATGAGAACTGCACCATCATGAAGTGCTGTATTAGGGAAGAAAATTGTCGTCAGTAGACCTTCCGTCACCACTGCGTCTATGGGGTGACCTGTAGCCGCAATATCATTGAGACCCGTCTCTCGAATGATGACCATCAGACCACCGATGCGGTCGTGTGATAGAAATTCACAGGTGCGAATCAACACTTCTATAAAATTGTCTGTTTCTTCCTCTTCTAGTTCAATGGCGGACTTTGTAAAAACCTTGCTTCTGCCAATATACTCTAGGGCTTTTCTAAGTTCAGGTTGAAACACAATTAAAAGCGCCACTACACCTATGGTCATGGTGTTCTTAAGCAAGAAATGAATCATAGTCAGGTGCGCATAGAAGCTGAGCTTTGAGGCAATGAGAATAATGATCAACCCTTTCACCAATTGTTCTGCCCGGGTCTCTTTGACAAGCATGGTGAATTTATAAATAAAAAATGACACAATCAATATGTCCAGCATATCCGTCACCTGTATATTGGCGAATATATCCATAAAATTTTCCATCAAAACACTCCTTATTAAGCGCAATATCCATCACAAACCGCTTACCTAATCATTATATATGATACAGCTGGAAATGGGCAGAGGAAATCCGTAATTTTCTAAATGTTATAGCGCATAGTCCGCTGAAGTCCTAAACAAAACAAATAGTTTTAAATTTCCATGAATTTCAAAAAGGAAACTGCGTTTTTATGTCGAATACTTATCATAGAGGACTAAATTAAAGGAGAACCCTATGATAGCTATTCCATTTAA
>JBBRGL010000320.1:0-2966 GCA_038240675.1 Peptostreptococcales bacterium | reverse complement strand
GGGTGTCTTCAAAGACGAGGCATTTTTCAGGGGCTATGCCTAAATCCTCTGCTACCTTGAGAAAAACGTCTGGACTGGGCTTGCCGTACGCGACTTCACTGGACGCGCGGACAGATGAAAAAAGGTGAAGTACATTGTGTTTTTTAAGCGATAGTTCCGCTAAATTTTTAAAATTGGAGGTGCCAAGACCGATTTTGATGCCTTGTCTGTGGAGCTTGTGAAGGTATTTAAAGGCGCCTGCTTTGAGCTCAATGACGTGGGCATAATAGTCCCAAGCCATTTCAATCCACTCTTCTTTGATGACCGCTATAGGATCTGTGATTTCAAACCTGTCTTTGAAATACTGTGCGGTCTCCGTGGTGCTCATGCCTTCAATAGCCTTTTGCAAATCCTCGGGAAGTGCATACCCGTGTTGTTTGAGATAGACCATATCGATATCCTTCCAAATCCACATAGAATCAATCAGTGTACCATCTAAATCAAAAATAACCGCTTCGTACTGCTTAGACATGTAAAACCTCCGTTAAAATCATCGTGGGGAATTGTGCGTATGGAATCTGTGATCTTACTTTGTGTTTAACCAAGAGTGCATTTGTACTCCCGAACCATCCCGAACGTGTCACAGACACTCCGTACAACACCGAACGAGGCTGTGTCACTGACACAGCCTCACGCTTTTAGTAATCTGCCCTTGAAATATAATCTTCTCTTTCAGCAGCCCGTTTAAGGAGGCTCGCTTTGTTGACCACATAGCGTTCGTGACTGCCAACGCCAATTTGTCCAAATTCGTCATATGCCGTCATGAGGATTTGAATTCTTGAACCATCAAATCCTGTGATTTCAACTTTTACGGAGACGGTATCCCCAAGGAGACTGGGTTTTTCATGGACGACTTGAGCCATTTTGCCGACGCTTATGTACCCTTCTTCCAGTTTGCTATCTAACAGCTTGACGCTGGCTTCGATCATCAAGGCCACTAAGCTCGGCGTTGACAAGAGGTTTTCGAGCTGACCACTTCCATAATTGAGGGCTGTATCCGTGTCGGTTACGACCTTTTGAAGTGTAAGAGAATCCCCTATTTTAAAGTTTGGAATATTCAATATAACGCCTCCTTTAATTGTTTACCATATATATATCCATTCTTCACATCATTAAACCCTTAATAATATTTTGTATTGACATACTCATCGATTTTTGAGGTCCTGGCTCTGAAATCGAGGCAGTTGTTCTTTTTGAGAGCATCTATAACGGTGCTGTCAAGGGTGTGGAGTATGCCTCGTTCATGATCTTTGATGAGGACTTCGATGAGCTTATGCTTGAGTTTTTTTGAATCAGACTGGATATAATAAGCCTCTACACCTTCAAAATTCAAGAATTTCAATATACCAAGACTTGTTTGCTCTTTGAGTTTATAGAATTTATCGGATGCTTTTCGGTGTTCAACAGCTTCAAAGGGTTCTTTATATTTGAGCCTCTGGTAAGTGGCTTTTTCGACTTTTGCATGGGCGTTATAATATTGGTACAAATACATCCCCTCAGCGTAAGAGGACAGAGGTTTGCCGATGATCGGCTTTGAAAGGTGTTCAAAGTACTGATAACTTTCTTCTAAAAACTGATTTTTGTCGATTTGTCCCGCTTCTAGTTTGTCGATGAGAAGATCCCTAAACACCATGAAATCATCATAGATGTTGTCGGGACCACTGCTTTGTGCATTTATTTCATTATCAATCGTCAATAGTGCACCCCATCTGAATAGTAAGAAGCTTTTTCGAATTTTACAAACCCAATTTCTAAGTCTGTTACACCGTGTCGTTTAAAAATGTCTGTAATAAGCATTGCTACTGCATCCTGGGTCTCTTGGCCTCTGTCAAACCATCCAATATCGATGATGGGACTGGTCAAAACCTGCTCCCCTTTAAAGAAGGACTGGGTGCTCAAACAATCCAAGGTAATATAAGATTGAGGGCACTTGATAAGCGCTGAAAGCTCTTCAATAATTTCTATACTGGCTTCTTGAACCAATCTGGGCTGGATGCCTCTGATGACAAATTGTGGCATAGGCTTTTCCTCTTTCTTAAATCGAGAGTAATTGAAGCTGAAAATCTAAAAAATCACAGCTTGTGCAGTGTGTAGGGATATTGTTGATGATCCGAGAATCACAAGAGTCAAATCCGGTATGAATGTGCCCATAATAAAGTGCTTCAACGGGATATCCCTCTAAAACGTCATAAATCTCAGTTGGTTTTCCCCCTTCGTCAAAGGGCGGGAAATGAACAATTGCCAAAATACGCTGGCAACCCTTCGGTAGACTGTCTAGAGACAACTTGAGCCTTAAAAGTTCACGCTCAAATATGCGTTTGTCGTCCGGCGTTGCATCGTGGTCAGTAGGGCTAGTCCACCCTCTGGTACCAACGATGCCAACACCCTCTACAACAAAGCTGTTGTTTTGGATGAAGTCGATGGTTTTGAAATGAGGACGCATTTTCGTCAGTGTAGACCACCAATAGTCGTGGTTGCCTCTGAGTATGAGTTTTTTTCCAGGCAGAGCCTCAATCCAGTTTAAATCCAAGAGGGCATCCCTAAAATGTAAGGCCCAAGAGGTGTCTCCCGGGAGTATGACTGTGTCCTCTTCTTTGACTTTAGCCAGCCATGATGCCTTTATTTTTTCATAGTGGAGAGTCCAGTTGTCGCCGAATATCTCCATGGGTTTGGGTTGAGAAAAACTGAGGTGTAAATCGCTGATGATCCATAATGACATAAATCCCTAATCCTGTTCTGTTTTTTTGAAAAACTGATACCTCGGCAACTGGTCTTTGATTTCTGAAAGCAAAACCTCTAATTCATCCATTGACCCATTATCCCAGAGCGCCTCGAATTTCTCTTGAAAATAAATGGCCATGTCCGCATTGCCGGACAGATTGAGAACTCGAATGTTTGAAGTAATATCTGACACTATATTGGACTTT
>JBBRGL010000319.1:0-2985 GCA_038240675.1 Peptostreptococcales bacterium | reverse complement strand
GGCGTGGGTATTCTTGGCGGAAAACGAAGGGAATGAGACTGCGTTTTCTAGAGAGATTCGAAAATCTGCAGATGAGCTCAGTAGCGGTATGCCAGAAACTATTGTCTATGAGGATTTTGCAGAGCGCTGTGGATTGACGAGTATTCGAAAATTTGTCACTGTTTTGTGCCAAAGCGTCAAAAAAGGGACGGGGGATTTGGTCCATGCAACTCAGCTCATTGCCACAGAGCTTTGGGCGGATCGAAAGGCTATGGCTATACGGGAGGCGGAGAGAACGTCGTCAAAGATACTGCTTCCTATGGGCATTATACTGATTGGGCTATTACTGGTGGTTATAACGCCTTTGGCGTTGCAATTTATGACTTTAATTTAGGAGGATAAGGCTATGGAATTGTTGAAACGGTTTGTATCGGAAGAAGAGGGTATGGGAACGGTTGAAGTGGTCATGTTGATATTGGTTTTAGTCGGTTTGGCAATTACTTTTAGGACGGGAATCACAAAAGTAGTCGAGAATATGGTAGTGAAAATCGAAGGGGATATGAAAGCAAAACCATAAAAAAGTCTATCGAGAGGGATGGGAGAATATGCAGAAATTGCCTAGGCGTATAGAGTGGCGTGAGGGAATGTCCACTGTTGAACTGGCTTTGATTTTCCCTGTTGTCCTCATGACTGTACTCCTATTGGTGGGGATCCTCTATTACTTTGCACGGGGAGCTTATCTTCAGGCTGTAGTCGATGATGCGCTTAAAAAAAGCGTCGCCATAGTCAGCCACCCTGAGGCGAATTTTGAAACGGGTGCTCTGAATTCAGAACAACTTGACCGTGAATTTCTCTTTGCGAAAACCATTGGTGTGTTTTCAAATCCTATGAAAAACAAGAGTGCCTTGACGCGGCAAAAGTTGGATGCCTACTTATCGCAACGATTAAATGCGTATACAAGCATTTTGAACCCTAAGAGCGATTTGGTCATTCAAGTGACAGTCAAGCAATTTGTCCTGTTCAAAAAGATTAGAATTGAGATTTACGACAAAGAGGATACTGCCTTTTCAAAGTTCTATACTTATTTTGCCCAAAAAAGTCCTCCGCCTATGGCCAGTGGAGAAATAATGATTTCTGATGCACCTGAAATGATTCGCAATGTGGATTATGCCTCAGATAGCTTAGGGGAAACGGCAGTCATCAAGAGTCTATCTGCGACACTTGAGAAGGTGCGCGTTGTCATCATGAATTTTATTGAAAATCCAACAGGAGAATAAAGGACTTCAATTCCTTTTTCTTGGGGATCGGAGAGTGTGTATGAAACGGCTAAAAGGCGCAATAAGTATATTTTTACTGATGATTATGGTGTCCATTTATTGCCTTGGGGGTGCACTTGTAGACTTAACCCGTTATACTACAGCCAAGTCTATGGTCGTAACGGCACAAAATGCCGCACTCGATTCGAGTCTCACACTATATTCGCAGCCTCTTAAAGAAAACTATGGCCTGTTTGGGTTTGAGGACGACGACTCTCTCAAAACAAGCTTTGAAATGCATCTTTTATCCAGTTTGAATGGTGAAAGTGCCCAGAGCTTTTATGGGTTTGACACGGCAAATATCGTACTCACCCCTTCGCTACCCTTGACGGATTATAAGGTGTTGAGACGCGAAATTTTAGAATACTCAAAATACCGTTATTCTGTGAAATTGGTGAATGAAGTTGTGGTGAAGCTGCAGGCTGTTTTTAGGTTGATGAAAGTTGCGAAACACTTTTGTGGCTACATAGATGTAAAACAGGTGGAGGCAAATATCACAGAAAAAGATTTGGACCTCCAGATGGATCTCAAATTCTTAAAAGAACAAGGCGCTAAACCAGAGGGGTTTGATGCCAAAGTCAACGACTATCAAAAGCTCTACCCAGAGTTGGTAGTAGAAATTGAAAAACTTGAAACAGAAATTGATTCGCTGAAGGATACACTAGACAGCGCAGTGAGTGATTTAGAGGGCGAGGATAGTACAATAGATGGAATTGATGCCAAGGGGAATCCGACTTCTAAACCTAATCCTGTCTATAAGCGCATCCAAAAGGAGATAAGAAGGCTTAAAAGCGAATTGGATTTAAAAAGTTCCAAATTGGCCGAACTGAAGCTTCAACTGACAAAACTACTTGAAGACACTAAAGCGCTAATTCCTTTTTATGAGGGTCTTAAGACGACCCTCGCAGATGCCATAGGGCTTGCCCAATCAGTCAAAGCACTCATTCCAAGTCTGGTTCAAAAGGTCGCTGAGAACGATGAAAAAATGAAGGTTGAACAGTTGCAGAATGACATTCCAGGCAAGGTGCTTCACGATGAGTACGTTCAACTCATCGAGCGATACAAACCTGAAAAAATTGAAGTGCTAATGAGTGTGTTGACGGCAAACTTTGAGATCTGTAAACAGGTGATCCTTTCCCTTCGCGAGGCAACCCAGTCGCCTCCACCTGCAGCAGATTTTGCGGCGTTGACTATACAGAAAGCCAGCGGCTATAGTGTGGACTTTGCTTACTATAAACCACCGGGGACAGAACTGGCTAAAGAAGCCTATAACAAATCGGAACTGAAGGTTTTTACCAAGCGTTTAAAAGACTTGACCGTGGCACTTGAAAAAAGGATTACAATTATTGGAGATGCTCTATCGGGCGAGTCTGAAGACCCTCTGAAACCCTATCCTGATTATGCGCTCCTACCTTCCTACGCATTTGGAGACGTGGGCGATTTGAAAAACGAAAAGATATATGCATCGAATGTCTTCAAAAGCAAATCAAGAATTTTGGATATAGATTCATCGGATAGTGCCAGCGGTCTAGATCAAATGAGAACCATTGGCGAAGAGGGTGTAGATTTGGCCAAAGATAACGCTCTCGACAAAATTTTGACTGGAACTATGGATATATATGAAGAAGCGCTGATCAACGAATATATTCTCGATCACTTCAATGCAGCGAGTACAGCGATGCAAGACCAT
>JBBRGL010000318.1:0-2992 GCA_038240675.1 Peptostreptococcales bacterium | reverse complement strand
TTGTCTACGACGCACCTTGCCGTTCCTGTAACACTGCCTGTCGTCACCAAAATCTCATCCGCATCCTCACAGCAATAAGTCTCGAGTGCACCGCCATAAAAACGTCCAAAAGTCTCTCCAAAACTGTTTTCAACTTCTTCAAGTACCGCCTCTGATGCCACCAAATCTTCGTGTTGCTTGATTTTAAACTCCATATTGTGCTGATTTCCAGCTGAGATACACATACTCATAGGATTTTCCGGCGTCATCATATGTTTAAAAGCCTTAAATGGTGGCAAATAGCTATCGACTAAATCCTCAGAGGGAATCCATACTTTCTCGTAAGTATGAGTCAATACAAACCCATCGATATTGATCATGACTGGCGCCATAACACGTGGGTCCTCAGCTATTTTATAACTTTGTATCACCATATCCAGCGCTTCTTGGCCATCCTCAACAAACAGCTGGATCCAGCCAGAATTGAGCACATACATGACGTCCATTTGATCGCCATAGATATTCCAAGGTGTTGCTATAGCTCGATTAGCGTTCATCATTACGATTGGAAGTCTTGCTCCTGAAGCATAAGGCAGACATTCTGCCATATAGAGAAGGCCCTGAGAGGACGTCGCTGTAAAAGTCCGGGCACCTACTGCACTGGCCCCGATAGAACACGCCATTGCGCTATGTTCAGACTCCACATGCATATAGTTGGTGTCCATTTCTCCGTCCTGAACAAACTGTGACAACTTCTCTACTGCTTTGGTTTGCGGTGTTATAGGGTATGCTGCAATAACGTGAGGTCTAGAGAGCTTGACACCATAGGCAATTGCCTCATTGCCGTTTAAAAAAGCACATTTACTCATCCTTAGCCTCCTTAATCATTGCGATGGCCTTGGGTTTGCACTCATATGCGCAGACGCCACAGCCCTTGCAAAAGTCATAATCAATTTGAAAAGAGCCATCTTCTTCCTTATGGATAGCCGCGTCAGGACAGACAAAATAACAACGGAAACATTTGACACAAGTCCCTTGATCAATGACGGGACGATACACACGCCATCCCGCATTGCCTTCAACAATATGAAAACTTGGACAACTAGACCCCAACGGATAATCTTCAAGCTTTTTTAAAACAGGTACAGGTGATTTTATAAATCCTTTCATCTAAGCCCTCCCCAAGTCATATGCACGTTTAAGCAGTAACGTATTACTTGCCGCTAAGCTCGCCTTCATATCACTTGCAATGGCTTTAATACAAGCGTCCAAAGAAATTTCTCCTTCAGACTTTGCCGCTAAATAACCGAGCATAGCAGTATTGGCAATTGGGCGACCGATGACTTCAATGGCCAGACCCGTGGCATCAAAAGAAAAAATCCTTTCATCTGCAAACGTTTTCTTCGAATTGATTAAAATATACGCATTTGATTTCAAATCTTCTAAGTACCCTTCATGAAATAGGGTTTCATCCAAAAAAACAATGCAATCGCACTTCTCAATTTCGCTGCGATCTGTAATTGCCGTATCCGACAAACGATTAAAACCAAGAACCGGTGCGCCTCTTCTTTCTGGTCCAAAAGAAGGAAAAGCTTGGGCGAAACGCTCATCATATATTGCCGAAGCAACACCTAAAAGCTTAGCGCCTGTGAAACTTCCCTGTCCTCCCCGTCCATGCCATCTTACTTCAAACATAAAATCGCCTCACTTTGATATTATTCTGATATATCAGTTATATATCAATTGTAGTGCGGATACACAAGATTGTCAATGGTTCAAAAAACATAAAAAGAAGATACACCCGCATCTTCTTAAAGTCGCTCCAAAATACATCACATAAAAATCCTTCAAAATATAATTAGAGTGTCAAAAGTAAGTTTATCGAATATTCGTACCACATATAGTTCAAGTTGAACCATTCCGAACTACATGTGGTATGAATATGATCAACTAAGGGCTTTTGACACCCTAATCAAATATCTAAATTAGACGTTCAAATAGCGACATGGTCTATCATACAGCCTGATGATTCGATTTTTAATGACTATGCCTGTGATGCAAATCAGGATAATGGAAATGCTGATGATTTACACTTGTATGGGCATGGGGATGGCTATGCACTTTATTCTTCAAATCTCCCTCATGCAGGTGCCCGTGATGTGCGTCCGTATGGACATGTAAATGTGTATGTTCTGAGGGTTGATGTGTATGATCGTGCCCGTGAGATACAAAATTCGTCAAAAAAATTGCCGCTGCAAGGAGTGTCATAGAACCTAAAATTGGCAGTGTCAAATGCTCATTGAGCAGGAATGTTGAGGCCAAAATCCCCCAGAATGGTCCAGTCGAAAAAAGTATTTGTCCTCTTGTAGCCCCTATCGTTTGGGCAGAAATCACATAGAGCGTAATACTAAGTCCATAGGAAACCATGCCCACAACAAGGGCTAACGCTACTATTTTGAAACTTGGCAGCGCCCCTACCATCATAGTCCCTATGAACAGATTCAGAATTCCCGCCACGCTTCCTTTCATAAAAGTGACCACTTCAGGCGTAACCCCATCAATAGTAGCCGTCAAGTGATTGTCCATAGCCCAACTGGTACATGCGAGCACAATCAAGAGCCCTGCAAAAATACCACTTATGCCTTCTCCAGCAGTGGCAAGAATACCAGCCACTAAAGTCAAGAAAACACCGACCCAACCCCAAATATCCAAATGATCTTTAAAAAACAAAACACCAATAACAGCCGTTGCAACCAGTTCAAAATTAAGCCAAATCGACACCGACGAGGCATTGGCCAAATCAAGGCCAAACATCAATAGCACGGGTCCCAGAAACCCACCGAAAAATACAACGCCAACAATTTTAATAATCTGAGAGCGTTGCACTGAAAAAACCTGGGAGCGCTTTTTACTTTTAAAGAGAAATCGGCTGTTGGCAACTGCGGCTCCTAAATAAAGCAGTCCTGCCAGCTGAAAGGGATTTAAGCTCCCTAGCAGTATTTTACTCAAAGGC
>JBBRGL010000317.1:0-2995 GCA_038240675.1 Peptostreptococcales bacterium | reverse complement strand
CTCCATTGACTGCACATATTTTAGAAATCAAGTGCTCATAGATCATTGTCCTGTCAAAAGATAAAACCAAGTTTCCAGGATAGAGGCGTATGAGGGCAGTTTGTAGGTCCTCTCTCGCCTCTTTGATCACCTTAGTCACATGACGATTGCTGCGGTAAGGCTCTTTAAGCATGGATTTACAATCGAGTGTTAAGGTGACTGGCGAACTCATATTCACGACCTGAACGCTCTTTTGATTGACTTGATCTTGAATGGTCGTAAACCCCTGTAGCAAGAGTATTTTCATCAACTCTTCATCCAAAAGATCAAAGATATTGCGGTATACCGCATAAGAATAGTCTTTAGAAATACAAAATGCCAATATTTCAGTCAACAGAACTTGGTGCATTTCATTGAGTTGATTATTTTTTTTGATCAAAATACCATCGATGACCACAATTCTACCGACAGAATTGTTTTGAATATATTCCGATAGATCTTTGCTTTCAAACTCATAATAAATCATGCTAGACCTAAGCCAATGAAACATGCCACATCCAATGATTTCATTGGTAATCAAGCTTTTCATCACTAAAAAACGGGTGCTATTTTGATAGACTCTATTTTCAAGACGCTCTTTCATTTTTATAAAGGACAGGTTAAAAGCATCCGATATTTGCATCAAAATATCATCATTGATGTTTTCAATAATCTGAACATCGATCATGCGCACAGTCATGGCATCTTTAAACTGAGGTTCTGAGCGATAGAGCCCTTTTTCATAAATAAATTTTTCGACCATAGGTTCAATTAAGTCCGAAATATCTCTGTTCTCATCAATGTGCTCACGTATTTGTGTCGAGGAAATAGTCTCATATTTTTCTGAAAGCATCAGCCGCACTACCTGACCCTTGATATTTTCAAGGCCCAAATTCAACTGATAAATTTCATTTTCTGTATACGACCCTGCACGATCGAATACAATGTGTGAAAAATCCGTAATCTGTAAATCCTTGCTCTCTTGCCTATAGGCGGAGGCGTTCATGAGCACGTCACTGCCTACGACAATATGAATGTCGCTCAGTGCAAACTGCTCCTTAAGCCGCTCTAAATCCATTGAATTGGCAATGTTGACCGGGACACTTCTCGGAAAAGTGTAAAGCCCCAGTTCGTCTGCAATGGACATCTTGATGATACTGCGTCTAAGCATGTTGGGCAAGGTCCTTTTAGACCAGCTAAATTCATCAACTGCCAAATAGACTTCAAATCCCATATCCCTAATTTGGCGCGCGCTTTCTTTATGGGCCAAAGTAAAAGGGTCAAATGCGCCCGGAAAAAAAGCTACCCGTTTGACGTTATCATAGGTCAATTCCCCATATAAATGTTCATAATCAGAAATAAAACGGTAGAGATGATTCAGTGCCGAAGCGTAGTTCAGAAACAGCAAATCAGTGCCTTCTTCGATATTCGTAATCACAGACAGCACTTTTTTGCCTATTTTCCTAAACAGTTCTTGTTTAGTGACTAAACTCAAGTGCTCTGAACCAAAAATGTCCTTTCCAATAACGCTAAACGCCATTTGGTTCACCTGTGAGTGGTAATGCACCAATCCATTGAGTATAATGCCAATCATTTGGCTTCTAAAGAGTTCTCCCTCTGTATAATGGGTTTCTTCAGAAATAAGGAGCAATGCTTCCAGGGACACGCCAGCTGTTTTGACTATGAGTGCACTGATTTGAGAGCTAGCACGTTTGATTTTATCAATAAAATCATTTAAAATTTCTTCCAATTCTACAGGCTTCAACATAATCAGTATTTTACCCAAAAAACTTGGGATAAATTTTGTAAATTGATAGCTTTCTATTTCTAGAGCACGGATTAACTCCACAACAATATCATTGCGCTGTTCATAAGACAAATATCCGAATACTTCTATCAGCGAATTGCCAGCCTTTTGACGCACCATTTCTGTCCCACTAACTTTCAACAGATTGCAAAAGTGCATAGCCGTATAAAAAGCATCTGTACTGCGTCTTGATAAAATACTTTGAGACAATAGCTCAATTTGAATGCTTTTGACTATGGATGTTGTGGATGACTTCAAGTTGCTTAAATAAAGGTCTGAAAGGTCATCACACGCTTTGTTGCATATATCCTCGAGTTTATTGCAGCAACTTTGTTGAAGATTTAGATGCCTTGCAATTTTAATCAGCACAACTGCCTCAGAAGGAGCTATCTGCCTTTCAAGGGCTTCTCTAATGATTAAATCTGCGTCTAGCTGCTCTTGCTGTTCATTTGTCAACCGTTTAATAAAGGCCTCCAAAACAACGAGTGCATGCAATCGAATTTCTAACTGTGGATGACGTGTATTTTCTGCGATATAAGCATAAATGTAAGTGGATACCTTTTCTTGACACAGTTCAAAAGGAATGTCATTGATCATGTCTAAAAGATAGATTGCATTCGAAGTATTTAAACATTCCCTCTCAAACGCATCCAATATATATTGCACAAATCGCGTGATATCCCATTGATGACAATTCTTGAAGATTGACTGCACGACATACTTCAAACTTCTGGCAAGCCACTGTTGGTGTTTGACAATAACATTCTTGTCTTGACCGAGCAATAAACTAAAGTACCTGTTGACCAATTCTTCACTGCTTATGGCTGGTTTTTGGATTTCGATAGATGTGGGCAACTCTTTCCGATACTTTTCATCATAGGTCGCAACAATGCGGCCCATAAGTTCAGCGCACTGTTTACGAATATCTTCCTCTGAGTGAATCAAGTTCTCATATAAGAATTGAAGTGTAATCAGCTTTTGTCGCGGCGTCAAATACGTAAAATACTCCTCAAGAACGTACAGATAACTGCGCTGGTTGAATTTCGATTTTTCACTGCGTGCATTTTCGAGAATAGCATTGAGGGCATTTTCATCCCGCAACCAGTGCATAAGACCAATGTTATGATAAATAGACAGGTGCTTAAAATGAGCGGTGATTTCTTTCCCATG
>JBBRGL010000316.1:0-3064 GCA_038240675.1 Peptostreptococcales bacterium | reverse complement strand
TTTAACGATACCCCCAATTGCTGAGAGAGCCTGCCTGCGATTACAGACTAGGCTCTCTCTAGCGACTGGTACGGAAATAGTTTGGTAAGGAATAGCGTTGAGGAATTAGAGGGTATTACTCAAGTGTCAAGTAGCCTTCCTTAACAACGATGTTTGTTTGGCAATCTAAGCTTCTCATGTAGTCCATAAACATTGCAGCTGCACCTGATGGTTTGCCATTGACGAGCATGTACAAGTTGCGTCCCATGACATACGTATCTGCGTTAATTGTGCTTGCACTTGGAACGATATTGTCGATAGCAACTACTTTAACCGTATTGTCTACAAAACCAATTGAGTCATATCCGATTGCATTTTTATCTTTTGCTACAGCTTGTTTAATGATAGCTGATGATAAATGAGGTGTTGCAATTGATGAAACAAGCTTTTTAGCCAAGAGTAATTCTTCAAATGTAGTTCTTGTTCCTGATCCTGTTTCACGTGTTTGGAGTAAAATCGGAGCGTTATCACCACCGACATCTTTCCAGTTTTTGATTTCGCCTAAAAAAATCTTTTCAGCTTGCTCTTTTGTCAACGATTTCACAGTGTTAGATGGATGGACAATAATTGCTATACCGTCTTTTGCAATTGGAAGTGCTTGAATTTTTGAAGCTTCATCTGTTGTCAATTTTCTAGAACTCATACCAATATTCGTCGTTCCCGCTATGGTTTCTTTGACACCCGCTCCAGAACCACCGCCAGCAACAGCAATATTTAAGCCTGTGTTCATTTTGATAAGTTTGTCCGCAGCAGCTTGAGCAATAGGCTGAACTGTCGTTGAACCTGTAACTTTAAGTGAACCTGTCATTTTTGTGAAGTAATCAATCGTTGCTACGTTTGTAGCGGGTACGTAATTCACTGTTGCGCCAATTGCTTCAGCGAATACGCGAAGTGGAATAAATGTTTTTGAGTCCACTAATTTTGCAGGTACAGCCAATTGCTTTTTTACACCATTAACAGTGTATTCCTTAGAATTGAGTGTAAATACAATTGTATATGCAGCTGTTTCAATTTTTGCTTGTTTCGTTGCACTGTCAAAGCTTACAAGACCACCTAGAGAATCTGATACGATACGCAGGGGAACAAGAGTTGTACCCTTTTCAACAATAGGCGATACAGTAGACTTGACTTCAACACCATCAATCTTTAATGTGATCTTACTTTCTGCTGATGCAACTGTGACCATTGAAAACATAAATACCAAAATCATCAATACACTGAACACTACGCGCTTATTCATTATTTTCCTCCTAAATTTGTTTTCCAACATTTTCATCATACAGTCCAATTATTAAGTCCATGTGCCTTTAGTGTTACCAAATTGTAAAATTTAAGCATCTTTAAACCAGCGGCTTTTGTTTAGTTTTAAATTTATTGTGTCCCCCATAAGTCATGATATAATTAAACCACTTAGTGCACTCATGATGAATGGATGGTTAAAAAATGGATGATCTCGACAAAAAAATACTTGAACTACTTCAAGACAATTCGCGTCTCTCCATCACTGAAATTTCGAAAACAATCAATCTCTCTCGACCCAGTGTCAGTGAAAGAATGACAAGGTTGATCGATGAAGGCATTATTGAACAGTTTACAACGATTATCCCTCCCGCCAAAATTGGCCACGGTGTGAGTTTTTTTGTTGAAATCAGTTCTATAAAAGTGCCTGTCGAAAAAGTGGTCGAACTTCTCAAACAAAATCCTCACGTAACTGAAATACACTGCGTGACAGGCACAATAAATTATGTCGTCAAAGTTTCTATGCCCGGCATATCAATGATGAACATTTTTTTGACTGAGCTCATGAAGTACTGTCACGTCGTCACCTCTGTCATTCTACACTCGCCAATCCCCCACCGAAATCTCAAGCCGCTTTAAGGTGTCCTTAGTATCCACTGCCTTTCGCAGGTTTTACTTTATAAATTCCGACGATATGCGCATTTTTTTAGAGAACCAGCTCCATCACGGTCTGTTGATTCTCTTATCTGTATGATAGGATATACTCATCAGATATTCCGAAGGAGGTTTGACATGCAGACAACTTTTAAAGACCAACTCAGCTTTGCGCGCACGCTGGACGAAAAGGATGAACTCCATGGGCTTAGGAAGCACTTTTACATCAATGAAGGCGAAATATATATGGATGGGAATTCGTTGGGTTTGAGTTCGCGTATTGCAGAGGAAGCGCTAATGAACGTCTTCAATGTATGGCGCAAAGAGGGGATTCTTATTTGGGGCACAGAAAACGGGCGGTATTTCAATTACTCGCGTATCCTTGCAGAGAAACTCAAAGACCTGATCCATGCAGATGCAGATGAAATTATTGTTATGGGCAGTACAACGGGAAATATTCTTCAGGGTCTAGCTGGCTTTTATAATCCTACGAAAGAACGTTATAAAATCATCGTGGATCAGCTCAATTTTCCAACGGATATTTATGCTGTCAAAAGCATGATAGAACTTAAGGGACAGCGTGTAGAAGATGCACTTGTGGTCGTGCCCAGTTTGGATGGTAGAATGCTTTCTGAGGATACCCTTATTTCTTATATGTCTGAAGACGTCGCACTCATCCTTTTGCCATCTGTCCTTTATCGCAGTGCCCAACTTCTTGATATGCAGCGCATTACAACTGAAGCCCATAACCGCGGAATTTTGATTGGTTGGGATTTGGCGCACTCCATGGGCTGCGTCCCCCACTATTTCAGACAAATCGATCCCGATTTTGCTGTCTGGTGCTCCTATAAGTATCTTAATGGAGGTCCTGGCGCCGCAGCAGGCATGTTTATCAACCGAAGACATTTCAACAAGAAGGCCGGTCTTCAAGGCTGGTTTGGCAATAAGGACGAAAGTCAATTCCTTATGGACCATACCTTTGATCAGGACCCCTCGGCGAACGGATGGTTGCTAGGTACACCTCACCTTTTTTCTATGGCGCCCCTTGACGCTATGCTCGATCTTTTCAATGAAGTGGGCATCGACAAAATCAGAGCAAAATCTCTACAATTGACTGCCTATCTGATGTACC
>JBBRGL010000315.1:0-3076 GCA_038240675.1 Peptostreptococcales bacterium | reverse complement strand
ATTAGGGTGTCAAAAGCAAGTTTCTCAAATATTCATACTGCATATAGTTCCAGTTGGACATTCCGGAACTATATGCAGTATGAACAAGATCAACTACGGACTTTTGACACCCTAATCAATCTGCTATTCAGAAGACAGAATTCCTTGCGTTACAAGAGGACATGATCGCTTATCGTTCAGATGCTTAGAAACCTTAATCAAGTTATGCTTTTAAAAATTTTTCTTCTATTATATAATCGAAGTAGTGTGCACAGCAATCATAATGAAAAAAACAATCCCACAAGGTTCATTATAACCCTTTAGCTTGTTAATCAGAAAGGAATACCTATGAGTATATTGACAGTCAGTAATTTAAATCACGGATTTGGGGCAAGAGCCATCCTCAGCAATGTCTCCTTTAGACTTTTAAAAGGAGAGCACATCGGTCTTATCGGCGCTAACGGCGAAGGAAAGTCCACTTTTATGAATATTATCACCCGTAAACTAGATCCAGATGAAGGGCAAGTGGAATGGTCAAAGCGTGTTCGCGTAGGCTACCTCGATCAGCATACCACACTAAAACCTGGCATGACCATGAGAGATGCTCTTAAAGGCGCCTATCAATATCTTTTCGACTTAGAGACCGAAATGAACAGCCTATTTGATCAAATGGCAGATGCAGACGAAGTGGCCCTCGAGCAAATGCTCGAAGACACAGGCACCATTCAAGATATTTTGGACCACAACGATTTTTACAATATCGACGCCAAAATTGAAGAGACCGCTAAAGGTCTTGGCCTCACCGATGTAGGTCTTGAACAGCTTGTGGATGCCCTCTCAGGCGGACAGAGGACAAAGGTTCTCCTAGCAAAACTTCTCCTCGAGAAACCCGATATTCTGCTCCTGGATGAGCCGACTAACTTCCTCGATGAGCAGCACATCACTTGGCTCAGACGTTATTTGCTCGAGTATGAAAATGCCTTTATCCTCATTTCCCATGATATTCCTTTCCTCAATTCCGTGGTCAACCTCATCTACCACATGGAAAATGCAGATCTTACACGATATGTGGGCGACTACAACAATTTCGTCGGCATTTATGAGGCCAAAAAATCCCAGCTCGAATCCGCCTTCAAACGTCAACAACAGGAAATTTCTAATCTTGAAGACTTTGTACAGCGCAACAAAGCCCGTGTAGCCACCAGAAATATGGCCATGTCTCGCCAAAAGAAACTGGACAAAATGGACCGTATTGAACTTGTGCGCGAAAAGCCCAAGCCAGAATTCAAATTCAAAGATGCCAGAACACCGGGAAAGTTGATTTTTGAAACGCAGGATTTGGTCATTGGGTATGACACGCCCCTCTCACGTCCCCTCAATTTGAAAATGGAGAGAGGCCAAAAAATCGCCCTCGTCGGCGCAAACGGCCTAGGGAAAACCACCCTTCTCAGAAGCTTGCTCGGAGAGATTCAGGGGTTGTCGGGTGAAGTTGAACGCGGTGAATACCAACACGTGGGCTATTTTCAACAAGAGATTAAAGAGTCTAATTACAATACCTGCATCGAAGAAGTTTGGCATGAGTTCCCGACATTTACACAGTTTGAAGTGCGTGCAGCCCTTGCAAAATGTGGCCTTACAACAAACCATATCGAAAGCAAGATCCTTGTCCTCTCCGGTGGTGAGCAAGCCAAGGTGCGCCTTTGCAAACTCATCAACAGGGAGACCAATATTCTCGTACTCGATGAGCCCACAAACCACTTGGACATCGACGCCAAAGAAGAGCTTAAGCGTGCACTCATCGCCTACAAAGGCTCCATCCTCCTCATTAGCCACGAACCCGAATTCTACAGAGATGTGGTGAACGAAATTTGGAACTGTGAGAATTGGACGACAAAATTATTCTAAAGTACAAAGGCACACTTCCTTGTCTGTTCAAAGAAAAGGAAAGTGTGCCTTTTTTTAAAAAAATATTTTATTGAAAGTGATTATCATTTTCGCATTTGGGTATATAGTGATTATACAAAAGGTGACTTCGCGAGAACCTTACTCAACATACAATCACAAATTCATCACCCACGAAAAGGAGAACACAATGAAAAATCGAAAAAGTTTAATTTTAGTCATTGCATTCGTTCTAGCTTTCTCCGTCATGGCTTTTGGTGCACAAACCGTCATGAAAATAAACGCTGTACAGGCGACGGATATGACCTTTGCTATTGACCAAACAAAATGGCAGCCGCTAGAAACTACAGGACAGCCCATTTATCCGATTATCATCAATGGCAGAACTTTCGTTCCAGTACGTGCGCTTTTAGAGAAATTTGGTGTTGGTGTCGATTATGACGTTAAGACAAGAAACATCATTCTGACTTCAAAACCTGAAGACACCACTTCAGCTACACTTTCAACGGTTATGGCGCCAGCTGAAACCAGCAAACCTCTCGTCATCGTCTATGACAAGAAACGTGCAGCAGCTCTTGGCACACCAAAGCTGACCCAAACCACAGAACTCAAACTCTCCGATGCCACAGAAATTTGGATAGACGGTGCCAAATATGACGGACGTCTTGAAAACCTCTCCGAGAAAAAATTTAATGTGAGCACTGTAAAAACCGAAATTGATCAAAAATCAGGACTCGCTACAAGAGTCATGCTTATCACAGATCCTAACACAGATACAGGAACCGGTACCGATGCTGCTCTAAAAATAACAATCACTGTGATCATAAGAATCCCTCCAGGAGATATCACCATTATCATCAGATTCTAAGAGCTTACGGGCTCTTTTTTTTTGCAATCCATTACTGATTCAACATCGACGCAAAGGACGCAAAGGTAAACACATGCAAAGAACGCAAAAGGGGTTTAATGGAAAGATGACATCAACTCTCTATCATCGGGCGCTAAAGGACAATCTGTTATTAAATATAACCCGGTCAGACACGAGAACTGTCCCTACCAAAAATTCCAATGCAAATGTGAAATATTTCTTTTGACTTACGTAGGGGAGGGTCTCCGCGCCCTCCTTTTGCGTAGGTAGGGGAGGGTCTCCGCGCCCTCCCTTTTGCGTAGGTAGGGGAGGGTCTCCGCGCCCTCC
>JBBRGL010000314.1:0-3084 GCA_038240675.1 Peptostreptococcales bacterium | reverse complement strand
AGCCGCCGTAGTAGTCCTTGCGCGTCTTGAGGGCCATCACGACCTCTTCGAGGGCGGTGTTGCCCGCGCGCTCGCCGATGCCGTTGAGGGTGCATTCCACTTGTTCTGCACCAGCGTGGAGGGCGGCGAGACTGTTGGCTGTGCCCAGTCCCAAATCATTGTGACAGTGGACTGACAAGAACGCTTTTTCTCTGCCTTTAATGGCATTATTTAAATAAGCGATGAGCTTTTGCCAGTCAAAGGGGGTCATATAGCCCACTGTGTCGGGGACGTTGATGACTGTAGCGCCAGCGGCAATAGCTCTGCCGTAAACTTGTGCGAGGAAGTCGATATCCGTCCTTGAAGCGTCCTCAGCGGAAAACTCAACGTCGCTAATTTTCGAACGCGCGTACCGGACCATGTCGTCGATACGGGTCAAAACAGATTCTCTCGACATTTTCAACTTGTGTACCAAATGAATATCACTTGTGGCAATAAAGGTATGAATCCGGGGGGATTCAGCGCATTTCAATGCATTATACGCAGCGTCGATGTCGTGGGTGGTGGCGCGGGCGAGGGCGGCAACTCGGGTTTGCTTTAAGGTCCGGCTAATGAGTTCAACGGCCTCGAAGTCTCCGGGTGATGCGGCGGCGAATCCTGCTTCGACCACATCGACGCGGAGTTTTTCAAGTTGCTTTGCGATTTGAAGCTTTTCTGAGAGGCGCATGCTACAGCCCGGGGATTGTTCTCCATCTCTGAGTGTTGTATCAAAAATATGAATGCGTTTCATTAGTGCCTCCTTGTTAGCGGACAGTAGAGCGGTAAGTTTATAATGATAATTTCAAGAACCGTCGCGATTCAGAACTGAAAAAATGGTATAAAAAAAGTCCGTAATCATGAGATTAAGGACGAGTTTACCCGCGGTACCACCTTAGTTGCAAAAATGCCAGCTTGAAGTTTTTAACGGTGACGAGCCGGAAGAGCTTACTTGAGTTCAGTTCTTCGCCTTAAGGTCGAGCGTGGATCTGCTGATTCATCGGTTTGCACCAACCACCGATTCTCTAAAGCACAGACGATCCAGTTTCCTGTCATAGGTTTTTTATGTGTGATGATAGTACAGGTCGCCATGTGTCTCAACCTTTTTTAGTAATTTATCATCTCCCATTGAGCCTGTCAAGTATTATTTGAATATTCTAAAAACTCCTTTGATTAACATAGTTAAAGCTTAATTTGATTGTCTAAATGAAGTTGAAAAGTTCATTGGGCTGAAAATTTTTCTTGGAATTTATAGGCGCCGTTTTCAATTTTAATGATGGCTGCATCTTTGCCTTCTGGATTATGGGTGATTTTGTTCATGACAATTTTGCCGGTAATACCCTGAACGGTAGAGGTTTCAAGTGCGTTTTTTATGGCTTCGGAATCTGCTGATTTGGCATTTGTGACGGCGACTTCGAGGAGTTTGAATGCGTCGTATGCCATAAAGCCATTGAGCTCGATGGGGGTCTGATACTTATCATTATAGGCTTGTTTGAAGGCTTGAACTTTTGGATCGTCAAAATCTAAGTGATTGACAATATAAGAGCCTTCAACAGAAGCTGAAGCCTCCTCAAGAAGTTGATCAGATACCCAAGCGTCACCACCTATGAAGGTTGCATTGATCCCTATTTCTCGCGCTTGTTTTGCAATCAAAATCACATCTTTGCTGAATAAAGGCATGAAAAAAACATCCGGGTCAGCAGCTTGAATTTTTTTGAGTTGTATTTTGAAATCAACATCTCCAGAACTGTAGGCTTGTTTAATCGCAAGGGTGCCTCCTAATTGCGTAAAAGTTTTTTCGAAAAAAGCTGATAATCCTAAGGCGTATTCATCTGACGCGTCAAAGAGAATGGCTGCACTTTTGAAACTGAGAACATTGTAGGCATAACTTGCAGCAACAGCACCCTGATAGGGGTCTATAAAGCATATGCGGAAATTGTAGGGTTTGGTTTTCCCGTTTTCATAGGAGGTCACTTTAGGACTTGTTGCGACAGTAGCTATAGAGAGGACCTTTGCATTCTCAAGTTCGGCATAAATTGCAATGGCTTGGCTACTGGTATTAGGGCCAATAATGGCGACGACTTTGTCTATTGCGGTCAGTTGCTTGACGGCTTTGATGGCCTCCTCGGGCACGCCTTTTGTATCGTAGCCAATGACTTCGAGTTTTTGGCCAAGCCAACCGCCAGCTGCATTGGTTTCCTCAACCAGCATTTTGACGGTGTTGAATTCACAAATGCCCCAAGGCGCTTGATCCCCTGTCAAAGAACCCATCCATCCGATTTTGATGACACCAGTGGATTTTTGGACACCAGAACATCCCACCGTGGTCAGGATTATGAGTGTAATGAGTATAAGGATATTGTATTTTTTCATGTTAAAGCCTCTTTCAGACGTAGGTTTGTAAAGCTGTGTTTTAAGGGGGGCAGTAGTGGGGCAATCGTGGGACAGTTGTGGGGGGTCGAAGACCCGTTCTGGTTACTTTAAGCGCCTGATTTTCTCAATTTTATCATAAATGATGGAAATAGGCGATACAAATAATGAAAAAGCAAAAAGACTTCTAATCCCAAACCCAGTGAGGTTAGAATCCAGAAGTCCTTTATAGTGCTAGTCAGTACTCAAGAGGTTTTTTTGCCTAAGTAGGCTTCCATGATCCGAGGATCCTTGATGAGTGCTTTTGCATCACCTTGGTTACTGATAACACCTTGCTCAAGGACGTAGGCATAATCAGCAATGGAAAGGGCTTTGTAAGCGTTTTGTTCAACGACCAGTATGGTTTTGTTTAGCTGTTTGATGCTTAAAATAATTTCAAAGATGGTTTTGACAAGGAGTGGTGCAAGGCCAAGGGAGGGTTCATCCAGAAGGATGAGGTCGGGATTTGACATAAGACCTCTGCCCATGGCGAGCATCTGTTGTTCACCGCCGCTGAGTGTTCCTGCAGGTTGGAGTAGGCGCTCGTACAGTCTTGGGAATAGTTCATACACCTGCTTCAAATCCGCTTGAATCTGAAGGGAATCTTTTCTGAGGTAGGTACCCATCATGAGGTTTTCTTTGACCGTGAGACTTGCAAAT
>JBBRGL010000313.1:0-3090 GCA_038240675.1 Peptostreptococcales bacterium | reverse complement strand
GCTCCTGGATGTCATAAAGGGTTATGACCCCTCTGATATTAAAACGGCATGGTCTTTAGCGGCCAATGCGGGACCGCTTGTCGATCACTTGAATCCAGAGGGCTTAAGTCACAAGCGCATAGGTGTTTTGAATCATTTCTTTGGGGATTTAGAGGTGCATAGTGAGACCAATAAAGCCGTATTATCAGCCCTGGAACTAATGAAAAAACAAGGGGCGATAATCCTTCAACTTGAAGAGGCGTTTGATTCAGAGCATCTGGTGAATGAGGTCAGCGTCCATCTGCATGATCTCAAAGATCATTTGAATCAGTATTTGGGTCAATTGCCCATAAGTGCGCCAGTGCATTCGGTGCAGGAAATCCTTGTGAGTGGTCGCTATCATCCTGGTATAAAGGACAATCTCTTAAGGGCCAATGCGCTTTCAACAGGAACTGCGGACTATAACGAACGCCTCATAGAAAGTGAATCTGTGAAAGATCAACTGATGAAGCTCTTTGCTGATTATGCATTAGACGCCGTAGTGTACCCGCACCAAAAGCAACTGGTATGCAAGGTAGGCGCGTCTCAACGCGAGAGAAATGGCGTGCTGGCGTCGGTCGCTGGCTTTCCATCTATTTGTATGCCGGCAGGCTTTTCGGAGCCATCGCTGGAAGCGCCTCTCGGTGTACCCATTGGCCTTGAGATTTTGGGGAGGCCATTTAGTGAGGGGATTCTCATTGAAATTGCGTACGGCTATGAAATGATTTCAAAACAGAGGAAGTTGCCCAAAAGTGTTGAAATATAAGGAGGATGATATGGATAAAATTGCTGACAATTTTAAGTACTTTGTATCGCGTCATAAGGAGATTTATGAAGCCTATAGTGAATACGGCCGATTGATCCATGAAGAAGGTGGGCCATTAGACGAAAAGACAAGAGCCCTTATGAAGGTTGTGATTTCATCCGTAAGCGCTCATGACTTTGCGCTGAAAACCCACATGAAAAAAGCGGTGGAAAAAGGGTGTACCAAAGAGGAGATTGAACATGCATTGTTGTTGACTGCCCCTACAGTTGGGTTTCCGAATATGATGGAATCATTACTGGTTCTAAGAGAGGTGTTTGAAGATTAAAGAAGAGGAGAGACCCTATGGTTTGGATACTTGCATTGTTAGCAATCATCATCAATACCGTCGTCATCATATTGTTACAAGGACAGTTCGTCTTTATTGCCGTTTTGATATCCACTGTATTGGTGGTCGGTCTCGTTTATCTATTGGGTCAATTGCAAAGGAAAGATTCAGAAGTTATTCAGGCAGTGCTTGTAAAATATACACAGGGTAATTTCCTTGCGGAAAAGGATCAGAATATAAGACTCAAACACAATGTTGATCTCTATGAAATGCTGAAGTCTCTTCAAACCACTATGAAGGATTGGCTTTTTAACATGCTTAAATCAGAAATTGATCTTTCTATTTCTGCAAAGAGGCTCTTGCATAATGCAGACGATTCTCTTAAGCACATGGCACAAATCTCAGGTCAAATCAATCAAATCAGGCAGAATTCTGGGAGCATTTCAAATGCTTCGATGGATAGTGCCGCTGTGTCAGAGGAACTTCAAAGTTCTAACGATCAGATTGCGGCCTATAGCCAATCGTATATGGTAGTCACAGAGTCTTCGCTAAAAACTATCATCGAAGGCAAAAGAACCATCGTGACTGCCCTTGAGGGGATCGATATTATAGAGCGTAAGATGAATACCTCTGTTGAAAAGGTCAATGAACTGGTTCGATTGATGCAGACCATTCAAGAGATGACAAATGGCATCACGCGTATTTCTGAACAAACCAATCTTTTGGCTTTAAATGCTTCTATTGAATCGGCGCGAGCTGGTGAGGCAGGTAGAGGTTTTGCAGTTGTTGCAAACGAAGTGACAAAACTGGCTGACGCAAGCAATAGATTGGCAGATGAAATCAATATGGAAATTCTACAGGTGGGCAAAAGCATTAACGGAGTAGTGGCAGAAATGAAGGGCGCGGTTCTAAGTACAGCTGTTATTAAAGAGAGTAATCAGCACGCCATCACCAATCTTGATTCTATTGTTGAAAGCGCTGAAGGCATGCTACAGTTTATCAAAAACATTGCAACAAGCATTGATGAGCAACTCAAAGCTTCGGAAATGTTGGCGGGCAATGTCGAAAGCCTGGCTGAAATGGCGGCTCAGTCTGAAAAGGCTACCGTTGAATCGGATAAGGACATTCAGTTGCATCAACAAAAGACAAAGGAAAATGTCGCTATTTCAGGTCAAGTTTTGACGGTGTCCAGTCGTCTAAACGACTTTGTTAAAAAATTTGACAGTGCCATCAATGAGGAGCTTTTTAAGACGGGTGACGAGTTGGCGAATTTGCTGGCAAAAGGCGTTGTCGATAATGATTTCTTGGTTCAGTTTTCGAAAAAAACGGGCATTTCAGAATTTTATATTACCAATGAAAAAGGGGTCACTGTTTTGTCGAATAATCCGTTTGGTATAGGGTTTACCATCGAGAATGACCCATCGACACAGGCGTACATTTTTTATGAAATCCTTATGAATTCCGAGAAGAAAGTTGCACAATCCATGATGATTCGGGATATCGATGGGAGAACGTTCAAATTTATTGGCTTGTCGAGAACAGATCAGAAGGGAATAATTCAGCTAGGTCTTGCCATTGAAGATTTATTGAGTTTTAGAGGGCAGTACGCACTTAAGAATTATTAACCATGAGAGGTCAATGGCAGTCCTGCAAAAGGATACAGTCATTGACCTTTGATCTATTGCCGCCCATTCTGTTGCATTTTTGTGGGTTTTGCGGTTCAATAAGAGGGTATCATCCTTATATGAGCAACGAGATAAAATAAATTTACAGCAAAGCGCCAGAAAGCCCATACTGAGCTTGCCCGGCTTTAGCCGTGGGATGAATGGCACGGTTTTACGTTGCAGTTTTTGCTATCTATTGATACAATATAAGCATGAGTCAAACATACAGAAGAACCCAAACTACCGTATCACTAATCAACTATCATTTTGTTTTCTGCCCTAGGTACCGCCGAAAAGTTTTGATAGGTGCAGTTGAG
>JBBRGL010000312.1:0-3139 GCA_038240675.1 Peptostreptococcales bacterium | reverse complement strand
CTTCAAAACCTTCTTTATATGTTTTCATCAGCTTTGCTCCTCTAATAATAAGTTTATATTAGAGAATTCGACACCAAATCACAAATTCCTTTTTGTAATTATTGGAAATTACATGGTTATTTTTGACATGCGGAGTCCGGGATAAAAGTGCGCAGTCTGTTTTTAATATAGACTGCGCAGCTTTTTCTAATCATTTGTTGAACTAACTGCCTCTAACCCTCTCAACCATTGATTCAAAGTGGCCCAGCTTGCACCGCTTGGTCTGTTCAAATCCGCGAGGACATTTTCCATAAACGTATGATGGTGTTCGACCGCTTTTGTGAAAGCGGACAAGAACTGGATGACGGTCTCCTCATCGAGGGCTTTCCGCGCCGTGCCTATGCCCGCTAAGTGAAGGAGTATGAGGCTGTACAGCACTGTACTGAGCCTGAACAAATCCTGCTCACTGACCTGTTCACCGTACGGATACAGGGTTTTAAAATAGTAGTGCTCAAAGTAATTGCCGAGAATATGGGGCGAGTTGAGGCAAAAGGGGGCAACATATTTGCGTAGGCCTTCTTCAAATAAACCAAAGTTCAGCTGCCACTTTTGTCCACTTCTTCTGAGTTCCAAGGCTTTGACGGCTTCTCGGCTGAAATCCAAATAGCGAATACTCAGGGAGGCATCTGTAGGATTCAGTTTTTTGAGCCATTCTAGAAGATTGGCTATTACTTTTTCAAAATCACCTTTGGATTCATGGCCACAGCTGTGTAACTCAAGGGCTTGCAACCGCTCTTCAATGGATTTTTCGCGCTTCGCTAAAATCCGCCTAACCGACTCAAGCTTATTTGTGAATAGTTGCTCTTGCTTGTCGTCTTTAAAAGGGATGTCATAGGTCAACATAAGTTTGGGCACATTTAATTCAAAGTTTGTAAGTTCAAGTCCCTTTGGATTTCCAAGGGCCATTCGTGCCACTTCTGGACACGAAAGCGTGGCTGACAACTCAAAGCGATTCCCGATTTTGTGAAGATATCTCGGGAAATTGTAACATACATTGGATAAGAACTCTGCGTTTTTCTTGCTCTGTATTTTGCAGAGGTTTTGAACATCGAGAAATGGGCACCGCTTGTGTTTTTTGAGCCTTACACCCGCATAATCAATGGAGGGATCATAAGGGTCTTTTTTGACATAGACATTATGGGCTATGATCAAACTTAACTCAGGATCTTTGATTTTTTGGTATTTCTGATAACTTTCTCGGTCGAAATCTACATCCCAGCCAATACAACAATTATCCGTACACGCTGAACCGATACACTGAAAGGACTTCATATAGTGGGGCGTTGTAACCTCAAGTTTTAGAATACTGTCCACCCCACCTTCTCTTCGTATCAATGCGTTGATTAGTTATTGTAGTATAAGCTTTCGGACTGATACACTGCGTCACAGGTTGAGTCGATTCCAAGACTGCGGTAAGTCTGCTCATCACTGCTGTTAAAAAGGGCTGTCGAATGGGCCTGTGTGCCTTTGAGGAGTGGCAACATATCGAGGGCCGCTTTTGCCGTTGGATTTGTTGCAGCACTCATGCTGAGGGCAATCAGGATTTCGTCCGCATTGAGCGTAGTGACTTTACTGCCTAAGACGTTGATTTTTAGATTGAGTATTGGCTCCAGTATAACAGGCGAAAGAAGGTGCAATTCCTCTGACAAATTAGCCAAATACTTAATGGCGTTGATGACTACTGCAGCTGCCGCATTCATATTGCGGGATTCTTTTCCCAGTATTATGGTGCCATCCTTGAGTTCTAAGGCGACAGCCATCATGATTTCTGAATTGTTTTGGCGGAGTCTTAAACTGGCAAGATATTCACGCGCAGGCATTACCACAGTTCTATCTTCTTGCTTTAAATTCAATTCTTCCATTATAAGAAGAGATCTTTGGAATGTTTCGTAGTCTACATAGCCTTTTTTATACTCTACACCTGTTTTGAAGTAACGGCGGATAATCTCTTGAATGGAGGCTTTGCGAATGACTTCATCGTCAATAATGCCATATCCCACGCGGTTGACACCCATATCCGTCGGCGACTTGAACATCGATTCCGCACCTGTTATTTTTTCGATGATGCGTTTTAAGACAGGGAAGGTTTCAATATCGCGGTTGTAGTTAATAGCGACCTCGTTATAGGCTTCTAAGTGAAATGCATCTATCATGTTGACGTCTTTTAAATCCACCGTAGCCGCTTCATAAGCGATATTCACAGGGTGCTTCAACGGTAGATTCCAGACAGGGAAGGTCTCAAATTTAGAGTAACCAACGGCTACCCCACGCATGTGTTCGTGGTACATCTGACTGAGACAAGTGCCTAATTTTCCACTACCAGGGCCAGGTGCTGTCACCACCACTATGGGTTTTGTGGTTTCGATGTAGGGGTTCTTGCCATAACCCTCTTCACTGACAATGGTGTCGACATCAAAGGGATAACCCGTCGTCGCTCTATGGGTGTAAACGCGAATGCCCCTTCGCTCTAATTTATTGATAAAGACGGTCACCGCCGGCTGATCGTTGTACCGCGTAATCACCACGCTATTGACGTCCAGCTCATTCTCTCTTAAGTCATCTATAAGACGCAGCAAATCCATATCGTAGGTAATGCCAAAATCACCGCGTATTTTATTGCGCTCAATATCCCCTGCATAGACGCATATGACCACTTCCAGTTGATCTTTTAACTTGTGGAGCAATTTGATTTTGGCGTTTTCGTCAAAGCCTGGCAAAACGCGCTTTGCATGCATATCAAACATCAATTTGCCACCAAACTCGAGATACAGTTTGTCATACTTATTCACGCGCTCTAAGATAAACTGCGATTGTTCTTCCAAATATTTCTTAATGTCAAATCCGATTTTCATAAAAACCTCCATAATTCTAATGCTTTTCCGACGACTAACTCTTTTCATATGACTCATTCTACTGAAAACCGCCCCAATAATCAATGTCTTTTTATCTCATACCATTTTGACTCTGAACCATAAGCGATAACGTCCTCTTGCAACGCAAGGAATTATGTCTTCTGAATAGCAGATTGATTAGGGTGTCAAAAGTACGTAGTTGATCTTGTTCATACTGCATATAGTTCCGGAATGTTCAGCTGGCACTA
>JBBRGL010000311.1:0-3156 GCA_038240675.1 Peptostreptococcales bacterium | reverse complement strand
CTGCGGTCGATTTGCGCGCCCAATTTCTGCAATAAGCCCAGCAATGCTTTGCACCGCTGCGGTCGCTTTGCGCGCCCAATACAGCAATAAGCCCAGCAATGCTTTGCATCGCTGCGGTCGCTTTGCGCGCCCAATTTCAGCAATAAGCCCAGCAATGCTTTGCACCGCTGCGGTCGCTTTGCGCGCCCAATACGAAAGGGTAGTCAACAAAGACTACAAACGAGCTTGTAGTCTTTGTTGACTACCCTTTCGTGCTGTTTTTACTTTTCACGAAAAAAGGCCGAGGTTACCCCCGGCCATTAAATCTTATTGAAGGCGTGCAGGAACTGCAGGAACTTTGATTTCACCTGAAATTATTTTATCAGCGAAACCTTTAATTGTCTCCATCCACTCAGGCTTAAGGTTAGGGTTTTCAGCTGGTAAGCTGACACCACCGTTAGCAAGTGTAAATACTTGTACGCCACCTTTGAACTCATCGTTCATAACGGCTTGACAAACGTTGTATGCTGCAATATCAACGCGTTTGAGCATAGATGTCAAAATGACTGATTTGTCGCCTTCATAGATACCATCTTCGTATTGGTCTTTATCAACGCCGATGACCCAAACGTCTTTTCCATTAAGAACGCGGTCTTTAGCTTCTTTGATAGCGCCATTACCCGTACCACCAGCTGCGTGGAAAATCACATATACGCCAGCATCGTACATTTTTGCTGCAATTGTTTGACCCTTTTGAGCGTCATTAAATGCACCGGCATATTCGATAACCACTTCAATTTTAGGATCAATCGCGTGAACACCAGCTTCGAAGCCAGATTCAAACTTTTGAATTAAATCAAAGTCCATGCCACCTAAAAAACCAACTTTAGTAGCGCCTTTTTCTTGCGCTTTAAGACCAGCAGCAAGACCAGCAAGGTAAGATCCTTCATGCTCAGCGAAAACTGCGCTTGCAACGTTAGGAAGATCAACAACGCTGTCAATCAAAAGGTATTTTTGATCAGGGAACTGTGTGCCAACTTCTGTGAGTGCATCATTAAACAAGAAACCAGGTGAAATGACAATGTCATTTTCGCCATCTGAAAATGTTGAAAGGTTTGGATTGTAGTCTGCATCTGACTCGGATTGTACATATTTGTAATTTGCTTCTGGAAGGTTATTCTCAGCGGCAAAACGCTCGATTCCTTCCCATGTGCTTTGGTTAAATGATTTGTCGTCAATACCGCCGACATCTGTTACAAGACCAATTGTAATTGTTTTTGCCGGTGCTTCTGTAGCGGGGGCTTCTGTTGCCGGCGCCTCTGTAGCTACTTCAGTTGCGGCTGGTGCTTCAACTTTTGGAGTGCAACCCACTGCAAGTGATGCCACGAGCATGATTGCCAATAATAATACGAGAACCTTTTTCATTTAACTTCCTCCTCATTTCTTTCTTTTCATGATTTAAAAAGTAACTGTAAATATAAAACAACAATCTACAGATACTGATTATATCAGCAATTCTATTATAACCCTTATGTGAACAATATACAAAAATAATTCTGTATTTTTGTATGCGAGAATTGAAATGCGCCATAGAGACAACGTTTTCACGGCTATGTGGCGCATTTCGAGCAAAGTGCAAGGTTTCGGCTTTGTTAGAATGTTATAAACTGTGCCTCATTATAACCTAGCCTTTTTCTCGAAAAGTTGTCCTTCACGTAGGATTATAATCCAACATTTCTCTATTACCCTTCATATTCAAGATTAAACACCTCAAAATTGTCACTATTTGAACGATTGTTACTCATTAAAGAAGCTAATGGCGATACAACTCGGTCCAGAATGCGTTCCAACGACGCAGCCAACCTCTGCAAAAACAAATTCTTTCACTGCATAATGCGCCTGTAAAACAGCCTGTACTTCTTTCATATAAGCCTCATCAACCGCATGGTAAAGAGCAACTGTCTTGCCATCAAGAGAAATCCCCTCTGATTTCAGCCAATCTAAGAGATAAGCTATGGCTTTTTTTCGACCGCGAACCTTGGCAATGACCTTGAGCTCGCCATCGATGCAAGTGAGGATTGGCTTAATGCTCAGCAAGCTTCCAACCATGGCATGGATTGGGGACAATCGTCCACCTTTTAACAAATACTCTAAAGTATCTACGATATAACGATTTTCCACTTGATCTTTGAGTTTTTCAATGCGTGCCACAATTTCAGCTCTTCCGTGGCCATCACGTGCCATTTTTGCAGCTTCTATAACAAGGAGTCCATAGCCAAAAGTAATGGATTTTGAATCGATACAAGAAATTTTGTCCGTTTCTAGAAGTGCAACGGCATTAAGAGCCGCTGCATACGTTCCACTCATCCTTGACGCCATAAAAATGCCGATGATTTCATCCCCAGCTTCAATGGCCTTTTCAAAAGCTTCTTGAAAACGACCCGGACTCACTTGAGATGTCGTCGGCGGCTTTGAAGATGCCTTTAATTTATCATAAAAATCGCGATTCGAAATTTCTATTCCATCCAAGTATGACTCTTCGCCAAAATTCACCAAAAGAGGCAAGACGGTAATATTGTATTCCGCCACAACTTCCTTTGGTAGATCAGATACACTATCTGTAAATATTCTGAGTGCCACTCTTTCACATCCTTTCGCTTAAATATCATATCACAGTGTTTGACCTATAATCAATGGTTGGTTAGTGGGTCTTAAAGAACTTTATGGTTTTCAAAACCATCAAACGCTATTTTGACAACAAATAAACCCTTCTTAGAAGGGTTTATCAAAACTGTATTTCCGGTCTATTTGATTTCAACCCTTTGAAGCCATTTTGTCTCAAAGCTTCAAAGAGAATTATATTCGCTGCATTGGATAGATTCAAGGACCTTAAATCGGGGTGGGACATCATGGGCAACTTAATACGCTGATCCGCATATTTTTCGTGAATAGATGCCGGCAATCCACTGGTTTCTCTTCCGAAGACGATCATACTATCCTCTGGATAGGTAACTTCATCATAGTAAACAGTCGCTTTGGTGGAAGCAAAAAACAAGGGGCGTTGTCCATAAGCCTCCAAAAAGTCTTCTAGGCTGTTATGCATTTCTAAATCTAAGAGATGCCAATAATATAGGCCTGCTCTTTTTAGTTGTTTATCGTCTATTGAAAATCCTAAGG
>JBBRGL010000310.1:0-3170 GCA_038240675.1 Peptostreptococcales bacterium | reverse complement strand
CGATGGCAAGGGCCAATTTTTCTTTTTCGGTAAGTGGTTTACAGGTGAAGTTGTCTTTGCATATTTTTTTAAGTGGGCACATATTATTTCCTCTTTTCTATTTTGATTTTTTGAGTGGTGATCACTTAATTTATGAGGTGTGTCACTATTTGAAATTTATGGTTCATCAAGTATATACCCTTAAAAACTTCTAAAAAACGTGAATACTGAAAAAACGTTTCATATACTGGATTAAGAAATCTTTAATGGATTACGCCCTCGTTTTTTAATCTTAAAATGCCTCTTCATGGCTTTTGAAAAAATCGTAATACGTCCTCACGTTGGGAAGTGCCGTCCACTCTTTTGTCATCACAGGATAGGTGTCCAAATCATAAATTTTGGCGCCTTTTATGGCCAGAAGAAAGGGTGAATGGGTCGAGATGATAAACTGACACCCAAAATAACGCACAGCATCCTCAATGTATTTTACCAAATCCAGTTGCCTTTGAGGCGATAGGCTATTCTCAGGTTCATCTAAAATATAGAGACCATTGTCCTCAATTTTTTCAGTGAAGTACTGGAAGGCACTTTCACCATTTGAGTAGGTGCGTATATTGTCCATAAGCTCACTGTTCACAAATCGAGACTGGGTTTTGCGTCTTGCACTGTTGACTCTTTTAAGCTGCTCATAATCCGCAATGGATTTCATTTGAAAATGGGCATATTTTACCTCTAAATAATCTTCAAAAAGTTCTTCTCTCTTGAGGTGAATATCTTCGTTTATATTGCGCACACTCAGCATATAGTCAAACACATCGTCACTGGTGATAATGCGGCATTTTTCGGGGGCATCGGCTCCAAGTGTTGCGCTGCAAAGGCCCACGTAATCCGAGTAGAAATTCGACTTGTTATAGACAGAATCTCGACTGGCATCCATTTTATCTGCAATGATGTTCAGCGCCGTGGACTTTCCCGAACCATTGCCTCCATACAAGAGGGTTATCCCTTCAAATTCGAGGCTTTCAAGACCTCTTCTTGAAAGAATCTTAAAAGGATAAAACGTGTTATAACAATTCCTTTTGATCGTCATCAAAAAAACGAATTCCATACCATCATCTGGAAACATAAAACTATTGAGATAGTGCATGGCACCTCCTGAAGCAGAAATAGACGTTGAAGACTGGCTTCAAAGTAGATTTACTAATCAATCCCCTGCAGCGTCAAGGACTAAAAAAACGTCCCGCATTGATGCTTCATATTCGACGTCTGTTGAGTTATAAAAAAGAAGCAGGTCATCCACCACTAAAGGATCATCAATTGACTTGGGAATACTAAAATCCACATCCTGAATATACGCATCCCAGTTCGCTAATTTCCATGTGTCCCGTGAGGAATTTCTTTCAGTCATTCGACTTCGAATCACGTCAACCGTTGTGATCACCCAGACGACCGTCAGACGGGTGTCTTTTTCAATCAAGCGCTTCTTCAGATCATTGATATACCCTTCCGCTCGGATCTCCCTAGTAAATGGCGCATTGATCAGGACAATATCATCATAGTTCAGCGCTTCCATAGCCAAATCCAAAGTTGCCATGTATTCAAAATTGCGTATATGCTCTTCAAAAAAGTCAGAGCTCCGATTAGGTTCTTGCCCAGCCACTTTGAAAATTTGATTAGAAAGTACAATCAAAGTGTCCTTATCGAGATACACAACATGCTTGAGCCTCTTTGCCAACTGTTTAGAAATATAAGTTTTCCCGCTTGCCGGGGGTGATACCACTAATATTAGTCTTTTCATCATTTCTCCTTATTGCCACTATCTCAGTAGCGCGTCAAAACCACTTTGTTTATTCGACGACTGCTAACGCTTAACAATAACACCCCATAAGCCAATCAAATCAGCCGCTTGAAACATATTGATAACAGCACCTTTTAACTCAACGGGCGGCATAGACACCATTGGTGCAATAAGCTCATTATCCGAAAAATCCACCATTGCTAAGGCTGTTTTAAAAAAATTATTTTTCACAAATCTGGACTTAATTGCTTCAAAGCGTTTAAGTTTTGCATCCGTCATAGAGGCTTCTGTAAAATCAACTTGTTCAAATTGAACATCTGTCATCCTCGTTTGGTCAAAATGCGCATATTTCAAATTGGCGTGTTCAAAAATCGTTTGCTTTACAACTGTATCACTCATATTCGCACCCACGCACTTGCAGGAAACAAAGTGACAGCGTTCAAAATATGCACCCGTAAATTTGCTGTTGGATAAATCACACGACTTAAAGACAACATCGACAAAAGTTGCTCCTTCAAAGTTACAATTCTGAAAGCTGCAACCGCTGAATAAACTGTTTCGAATCTCTATTCTAAAAAAAACACCGTCATCAACCCCTTGATCACAACTTTCAATGTCTACAATTAGAAATTCTTTAAGAATCATCCGATTCGCATAAGCGTAAAAATCATCGACCTGATCAAGCTGTTTCATCTTTTGTGGGCCATACATTTTCATATATGCATCCTTTAGCGTTAATTTATTGAATCTCGTATTCATCTCCATAACCCACTTCACATGCTTCGTTAATCCACACTAATCCTTCAATCATTTATGAACTACCCCTTTCATTATATCTTTTATAGTCCCATTCCTCAAACAAAAACACACAAAAGCCTCCCTTAAGCCATTTTTGCGAGCAACCAACAGGGGGTTAGGCTTGTTATTGCACTTTTAAAGTGCAATAACAAGCCTGACCCCCTGTTGGCACTTTGCCGTTACCTTGTTGAATTCCGTGTTCAATATCGGTATATCCCTTTTAATCGATATGTTTACAGTATGCTTTCTTGTTCCAAACGACAATTGTGATCAATCATATAATGAATAACTTCTTCAAATCCACCATATCTTTTATCCAGCAACAAAGTCTCTAACCTAGACTGATACACATTATCGAAAACTTTCCAGTATTTTTGATGTGTTTCTAACGTTATAACATCCATCTGAAAAGGTTTTAAACAGGGGATCAGATTCCGTTTCAATCTTTCATAAAGCAAAAAACCACCATAATCAATATCAGACCAATGCAAAAACTGAGCATTTCCGAGTCCCTTTGCTTTCACCAAATGCTTAAAAAGCAGACCTTTCAAAGGGCTGTAGAATCCACCATGGTATACCACAATCTCATTTACAC
>JBBRGL010000309.1:0-3179 GCA_038240675.1 Peptostreptococcales bacterium | reverse complement strand
TGCTATCCACAACATTCCTGAGGGTATAGCAGTTGCAGTTCCTATTTTTTACGCTACTGGTAGCCGTATGAAAGCATTTAAATTGTCATTTCTATCTGGATTGTCTGAACCTGTTGGCGCAGTTGTGGGCTATATTTTGCTCCACCGATTCTATAATGATGCCATGTCCGGGATTATTTTTGCAGCAGTGGCTGGAATCATGGTTTTTATTTCACTGGATGAACTGCTTCCATCTGCCAGAGAATATGGAGAGCACCATTTATCCATTTACGGCATGGTTGCAGGGATGATGGTTATGGCGGTCAGCTTGTTGATGTTTATTTAACCGAATCGCCTTTGTATGCTTATTGATCCATTTGTTCACTAAACATTCATAATCATTCGGTATGATGGTGTAGTTGTTAATATAACTTTACAGGAGGAACGACATGTTTTTTAGAAAGCAAATGATGGCCCTGGTTGCCGTAGCAATTGTCGCTGTTGCAGTTACAGGCTGTACAACAGTTGGAACGAAATCCGATGCCGAAGTGGCAAGTTACACACAAGGGGCGTTAAGTGAAACGGTACTCAATGAAAAGTTGATCATGACTAATGGTATGCAAAGTTTGTTGGACTTAGTGGATAAGGGGATTTTGGATGCCGTACAACCAGTGACGGATATTATGACGACCTCAGTAACACAAAGACTTGAGAGCATTAAAACGCAGTATAAGGACAACTTTGAAGTGACGTTACGAATGAATGGTTTTGACAGTGAAGAAGGTTTGAAAAACGCATTGCTCCTTGATGCGCAAAGAGCTGAGTACGTCACTCAATATATTGCGTCAACCCTCATTAAGGATGAAGAAATCAAAGCGTACTATGACAGCTTCGAACCTGAAATTCAGGCGAGTCATATTTTGATCCAACCAAAAGATGAAACTGAAGCTGCTCTCACTGAGGCAAAAAACCTCACTATTGATTTGATCAAGAGAATCAACGCTGGTGAAGATTTTGCAGTGTTGGCAAAAGAGTTTTCAAAAGATCCAGGGTCGGGTGCTATTGGCGGCGATTTAGGATCCTTTGGCAAAGGAAAGATGGCAGCTGAGTTTGAGGCCGCTGCCTTTGCTCTTAAAGTTGGTGAAGTGACGCCTGAACCTGTTCAGACACAATTCGGCTACCATATTATCAAAAAAACAGGTGAAAGCACAAAAAAAATACTTGAAGAAATGAAAGCTGAAATTGTAAAAACATTGGCCGATCAGAAGGTTCAAGCGGATCAGAGTTTGTCCTCTAAAGCGCTTGCTAAATTGAGAGCAGATAACAAGTTAGTGATTAAAAACCCCGTACTTGCAAAGCAATATGAATTATTCACGAATCAACTTACAGCTCAGTAATGTTGTATTGAGAAATACCAGAAGTGATTGGCTAATACAGTGGCATACAATAAAAAAGCAGAGCTGATTCGAAAGAATCAGCTCTGCTTTTTTGGTGCACCCAGTATGGGCGCAATCCAATATAAATGTGCATATAGGCAAACAAGTCACCAACTTGAGTTTGATTGAAGCTGAATTTGCCGATTGAAAAAAATGTAAGAACTGCGTAAAGAAATTGAATCCTATTGTTAAGAGAAAAAGCACTAAAAAGAGAGTGCGCATTTTTTTGATGGCTATGGAACGATAGTTTCTTAGAGGCGAATTGTTTGGTGTGAACTATTTACTTAATCACGTATGGCCGCGTTTTTTTACTTGACCCAGACGGTGAATCTCGTAGCACATGCACTAGTAAAGAAGTCCTTCTTTGATCGCTTTGTTTTCGAGTGAATTGCCGATGCTGACACCTAAGACAAGTCCTAAACTGATGCCAATTGAATAAAGACCTGGATTACTTGTAAAAAGAGCAATGCCAATGCCTGCGCCGAAGATTAGTCCCAGACTAAGATACTGTCCTACATAGTAGCCTTTATGCACTACTTTGTAGTGTTGGTATAAGTGTTTCGTCAAGGAACGCATGGTGAGGATATAGTCTCTTTTGACAATGTTATTGGCCAAGTCTTGCTCCATACAGAGCAGGAGTAGTGTAAACGATTGATCAATGAGTGAAGTGACCACTTGGTCATTTTGAACCATTTTTTCATGAAGATTGCTTTCTTTGATGAACTTTTGGAGAAGCCTTTTGAATTGGTCCACTTTAAGCTCTTTAAGTTGACTTTTTAATAGGTTGTGATCAGTTTGTTCAAGCTGATAGAGCATTTTTTCTGGCGTTTGCATATTAACCTCCGAATAGATTCATAAATAGAAGACAGTTTCTTCTTATTATAACCCTAATAAGACGGTTAGTGCTGTTTTTCACTGATGAGATTGATAAAACAGATGATATTTTGCTCTGGTGAATGGGGTTATTATGATTGAACTCAGAGGAACGGGGTATAATATTATAAAATGATAATGGTTATCGTTTGAAACTTATTATCGGATTTGCTTAAATAGAGGAGGCACAACATGAAAAATAAACGTCTTTTTATGATTTTGATCACTATTTTAATGAGTTTTTCAGTAATCGCATTTGGTGCAGTCACAATCCTAAAGGTTCAGGCCACATTGGCCACGGATTTAAAATTCTTGGTAGATGGCACCGCATGGTCTCCAAAGGATGTGGACGGTACTGCTTTAACACCGCTACTCTATAATGGCAGAACCTATGTGCCAGCGCGGGCTTTGCTAGAAGATAAAAATGTCACCGTCGGTTATGCAAAAGATACAAAGACAGTTATAATTGATTATTCAACCATCACAGGCATTGATAAATCCTCACCCGTTTTGATTAAAGAAATAGCTGTAGGTACTGGCCTAGGATCTGGAAAAGCAACGTTTAAAGAATTCACAATCACGAAGAATAGAGATTTGAATTCTAACCCATTTCCACGTGAAATTGTCTATAGCTTTGATTTAGCTGACAATGCAGTCATCATGGTGGATGGCAAAGCACTTGATATGACGGCTGATGATCTTGCTAAGTCTGGGATGACGTGGAAAATGGGCGACAAGATTCGCTTGGGATATGATACGGCGTTGGGCAATGACATAAGCGCTGTCGATTTCACAACATTAACACCCACTGGACAGGGAGAAGATCCTTCTTCTAAAATAATTATCATCGTTCATATTTCTAGACCACCACTTAGAATTACAATCACCATT
>JBBRGL010000308.1:0-3200 GCA_038240675.1 Peptostreptococcales bacterium | reverse complement strand
ACACTCAAATCATGCGCAGAAAGTGACCGGAATAGGTCTCGACCCCAAACCAATCACACGCATTCTACCGTCCCACTACTGTCCCACGCGAAGCGCCGAACAACCCTTTCGATTCACTCTGCTATTCTAAAGATACAGTGTTTCAAGACATTTTCCATTTCACATCACAGTCTTTTTATCTCATACCATTTTGACTTTTCATCTCATATCGTTTTGACCTTGTTTAACAAATTACGTTTTCGAAAAACCATGTTATAATTGTTTATGGTATCCGTAACACTTTATGCACTTAGGACTTGATTTAATGCCTACAACTGAGGAGTACCCCCATGAAATATTTCTTTTATGCCCTAATCAGCATTTTACTCCTTGTTTTAATGATGCTCTTTAGCCTCTTCAACACGCCTTTTTCTAAAGCGTCCTCACAAATAACGGAGAAACCTGCCTATCACATTACACTCATCACCCAAGGGTCTAAAGATCCCTTTTGGAAAGCGCTTATTAGCGGTGCGCAAAAGGCAGGCTTAGAGTCCAATGTCTATGTGGAAATCATCGATATCTCGCCTTATGACACGGGACAAATGGCGGATGCAATTGACCGCGCCATTTTATCCGACACCGATGCCATAGCGCTTCAACCCATAGATGATCCACAAATCGCTGCACAGCTCAAAAATGCCGCAGAGCGTTTGATTCCGATTATCACCTTCGAAAACGATGCTTTTACCCTGGAGGGTGTCCCTACAATCGGTTCAAGCAGTTACAACATCGGTCAAAACGCTGCCAAATTGGCTATTGAAGTAAGTGGTGGCAAGGCAACTATTGCGCTTTTACTCAATGATCGACAATCCGAGGACACCCGCTACAAGAGTCTAAAACTGCAAGGCCTATTGGAAAAGCTTTCTGAATACCCTAACATGGTCGTTGCCAGTATCCATACTGTTGACACAGGGCTTTTTGAAGCGGATCGATTGACCCGTGACCTCATTAGCGAGAATCCTGAAGTCGATCTCATTATCTGCACCGACGAACGCCGAACCCCTGGCGTAGCACAATCCATCGTCGATCTCAACGTCGTTGGCGACATTAAAATCATCGGATTTGGGAGTATGGAGCAGACCATCAAATATATCGAGCGGGGGGTCATCTATGGCACGATTTGTGCCGACGGCAATGAAATTGGCTACTCTACAGTTCACTCCCTCATCAGCCTCATCAAAAAAGAACCCATCAGTGAATCCAATGCGACGACTATTTATAGCTTTACACTCAAAAATATCAACGAATACTATGAGCGATTTACAGATACGTCACTCTCAGAATAGGTGGTTTTATGTTTCGATTCAACACGATGAAGCTGCGCACAAAATTGGTTTTTTTCTTCTTTCTTGCACTGATGATTATCAGTTTAGCCAGCCTTTATATGTATATGTCTCTTCAGGCACTGACTCAAGACGCCACCTCGCTTTTCAAAAGCAATCTGATTTTGACGGATGCCTACCGTGGCCTTGGAAGCCTGCAGGACGATTTAGACCGCTATCTTACTACAAGTGGCTCAGATGAACTGTTGTCGTTTTATGACCACCTCAATCAGCTTGACGGTTTTGCAGATGCCTTAGAAGAAAAAGCAATGGACTCAAGACAGTATATTGGCCTGAGAAACACAGCGCATATGATTAGAAACTATTTGAGTGATGCAGAATCAACGGTGATCAATAAACGAGGCCGTAATATTGATGCTTATTCAAGCAGTTATGCTTTGTCCGTCAAAGAACACCAATCCATACTCCGTTATATCGAAACCATTATGAGCGACTCGCTGATCGAAAGTACTGACCGCTACAATCAAATCGCCAAACAAATCCGGACTTCTACTATTATTAACATCACCTTGACATTGGTTGTTTTGAGTCTTATTGTCTTTCTCATCTTTGGATTCAGTAAAGAAATCACTCAGCCTATATCAAAATTAGCCGCTTACTCAACGCGTATCGCCCACGGAGAGTATGACCTTACCTTGTCGGCTCCAAAGACCAACGACGAAATTGGTACCCTCTATGACAGTTTTCAATATATGGTGGACAACATCAATACCTATATTGAGTCTCTAAAAGACAAAGTGCGGTTAGAAAAGGTCCTTGCCGAGGAGCGGCTGCACAACCTTAAAATGCAGACGGCTCTAAGAGAGGCTGAACTTTCTGCCCTTCAAGCCCAGGTCAACCCCCATTTTATGTTCAACACCCTCAACATTGGAGCAAAGCTTGCTCATTTACAAAACGACCCAGTCACCTGTGACTATCTCGAAAATACAGCTTCTATTTTTAGATACAATTTAAAAGGGCTCCATACACCTGCAACGTTAAAAGAAGAAATCGACAATGCAAAAGCGTATTTATCTCTGCTCAAAACCCGTTTTGAGGACCATTTGTATTTCACTCTAAAAATTGATGAAACCTCGGAAGCTCTCAATTATAAAATCCCAAGAATGACCCTTCAACCCCTCGTTGAAAACGCCTACATCCACGGCATAAGCGATCTCGAAGAGGGAGGGACGATTACCATTGAACTGACCACTACAGACTCTGAAATTCTTTTGACTGTAGAAGATACTGGAAAAGGATTCGACCCCGCTACCCTCGCCCAATTTAATGAGAATGCCAGTAACGACATTGAACAACGGTCTAAATATCACCATGGGCATACTACAGGCATCGGCCTTAACAATTCCATTCAAAGGCTCCGCTATCACACCCACCGTCAAGACGTGATCCGAATAATTTCTTCCCCAGGACTGACGCGCATTACGTTATGCCTGCCTAAAAACTTAGAAGAGGTGGCAGATGTATAGAATTCTATTGGTTGATGATGAACCTATTATGCTGAAATCCCTTGAGCAAATGGTCAAAAGCAACGCGCACTCTTTTGAAATTGTGGGTACAGCACGCACAGGGCGCGAAGCCATTGAAAAAGTCAGCACCCATCGTCCTGATATATTGATTACGGATATTAAAATGCCTGGCATCAATGGTCTTGAGGCCATCAGGCAAATCAAATCTTTTCTGCCGGATATTCACTGTATCATCCTCTCTGCATTCGACTACTTTGAGTATGCCACCGAGGCTGTTGGCCTCGGCGTGGACGATTACCTCCTTAAACCCGTCAAGGATAGCACCCTCCAAACAGCCCTTAACAGAGCTGTA
>JBBRGL010000307.1:0-3262 GCA_038240675.1 Peptostreptococcales bacterium | reverse complement strand
ACCCTATGAATTGAAAATGGAGGAAGTATATGTTTATAAAACAATTAAATCTTGAAATGAGTTGAAAGGCAGAAATTAGGATAGGAATTTTGTTTTTTCACTGTCAGTTTACCCTATGGAATTTGCACGGTCAATAATTAGGGTTATGCTATAAATAGAAATAAATACCTTGTAATTTAGAATTTTTACCTCGATTTGATCCTTTCCCAAAGGTAACTATGTGATTTGATGTCACGGGAAACGAAAATAACAATTCAGACGTTTCTTGTAAAATAGTTTAAACACAACAAAACAGGCCAATGCTCTGTATCATATATTTAATACAGCACGTGTCCCTGTTTTATTTGTGAAATCTTCCAAACCCTTAAAATATCTTTTTCTCCCTGGATTGTGCTTCTGCTCTAATCTAATTCTACTATCATTTATAAGGTTGAAGCAAGTTGTTGAATTTCCCTGTATTTCTGAAAGTTACTTAAGTATTGTCATCGTCAGGGTTCAACTGTGAGTAATCATCTTCATAAGCTATAGTGGCTTGAGAGATATTGTATTCATAAGGGCTTTGAGAAACATATTCATATTTCTGGAATCGGTGAGAGTAACTATCAATGACTGATTGCATATATTCCGTAGGCATGCCTGAAATACATTCTTCCTGTGAGTTGCTCAAACCGATTTCAATACAAATTTTTGTATTGCCAATATCAGGCTCCACTATTGGTGGGTCGTGATTATCGGGCATCCATAGTTTGAGATGTACCAAAATCTCCTTGATCACCGATGCCTCTTCGATGAAGGATATGATACGCATTGTTCCCTTGCATTTGGGGCATAACAGAGGATCTGCATTATAAATCTTTTGTATAAGTCGCGCCCAGCTTTTGCTGATCCTCTTCTTTGAAACTTCCATCTGTATTATTACCGGAACCTGACCAGCTTCGGCTGTCTGAATATCTGCTTCTGTCTTGACGCTTTCTGCTTCCTGTTTCTTGCGCATTCCGCGAGATTTATTTGAATAAAATCCATAATATCTTACCAGCTGTTCCCCTTTATTGGGTATATGGGTTACAAGACGAGCCAACCAGTCAAGCCCTGTGAAAACCTCGCGGATATGACTTGTTTTGCCCTCGTAAAAAACCTTTGCCACATGGTCAGTTGCCTCACTCCGTGATACGTAGTTCATGCGTTCCTGAGATATTGGTGCTCTTACAACATACTGTGCCAGCCGTTCCAAACCCTCTTTGTCGTGTTTGCCCATGGGATCGCCACAATACACATGAAAACCGCTGTGTTGCCAACTCATCATGTTCTCAATAACAGCATCATTGATCTTACCTTCTTTCTTCAACAAACGAAATACTGCCAATTGAAATAAAGCCTCCAGATCAGAAGCTTGCGGGAAGTTGGATTGAATGAAGTTTCCGTTGCTGTCAAAGCATCCATCGGTGGCGATAACGTGGATGTGCGGATTAAAGTTTAGTTGTTCACCAAAGGTCTGAACTGCCATTACTGCGCCCGCGGAAAAGGAAGTTGTTTCACTTCCCGAATGTAAACTGGCGTTAGCTTCAACCCCATGTTTTAAATACCTGGAAAGCACTTCCCAAGAACATCGGCTGAGTTTGCCAAGCAATTTGCGATTGTATATAAAAAGAGGCCTCAGACGTTTGGGCAGGCTGAAAACCCACTGCCTATGAGGCACTTGTTGGAGAACTTCTTCGTTTAGCATTTCACCAAATTCTATTACCCGTCTCTGATGGCAGGAGGGACAAAAATATCTTTTTTTGCACGAAAACGGCAGCAAGTATTCATGATTGCAGTCGTTGCACTTTACACGTGCAAAGCCCATATGTAAATCACCGCAATCCAGGTATTCGTAAATGACGTCCACAACATGGGGTCTCCAATTACCGTAACTTCGCTTATACCTGTCATCCCAGCATCTTTCAAGCTCCTCAAAATGATCTTCAACACATTGATAATACTGGTTCTTCCTGGGGCTTCGGGGGATATAACTTTGTGAATCTGTCAAACAAGCTGCAAACACTTACCAAATCCTAACTTGCACTACACAATGCATGCAAAACTCAATCGTAAATCTGGCAATTGTGAAATACCAGCAGAATACCATTGGCTATCACTAACATTGTAATATTCGCAGGTAGAGGATATCAGATGTCAACGGTCATACTGGGACCATGGCTTTGGGCACTTGACAATTCTTATTACAGACAGTAATAAAAAAGACAGGATGAATACTCTGTTCCATTAACGCTTAAATCAAAGGCTACAGGACAATCGGAGAAGTACTGGAAGTGAGGTGAATCATTTGTGCTTAAAATATTCAAATCAAAACAAGGTTATGGTTCAATAACCGCCATTGTCATTGCTCTGGTACTTTTATTAATGTTCAACATTGTTATGGAGTATTTCAGACTTTATACCATATCTCAAGGTGTCAAGGAAGCTGCACAGGAAAGCATAAACACTTTGGCAACACAAAATACAGATAAGGCCTATAGTTTCCTTAGAGAAGGCCAGAATAATCTTGACTATGATGAGGAAGCGGATGCCAGGATTCAATACTTTCCCTATCTGTTACAAGATTAAATAATGCAAAGATTAAAACATTCTATTTTTTCTTTAATTTAGGATAACTTTCAAAAAACCATTCTATCGAAACTCTCTTCTCCTCATATATACGTGAATATATTTGAGGGTAACTCTCTTTTATAAGCTTATATCTAAAATCGTCTATTTTCTTGATTCCTGTTATTTTATATTCCCATTCAGGTTTCATGTCAACTTGACGGGAAATTGTTATCGTTGGTACTTTTCCAGTATGATCAAACCCGCCATACTCTTCATTCCAGTTATCATAATACCGAATTTCTTTTTTGCCCTTGTTCTTATTATATAAATGACAAGTGATTAGAAACATCGGCCCTCTAATCCCTTTAGATCTTTGGTTCTCAATATCCTCATGAGATGTTTTTAAAGTAATTGCTTTTTTTAACCTCAACTCAGCATCCTTCGGGTACTTCGGATGGATTTTTCTTTCATACAACTCAACAAAAATATAATTGAATGCAAATTTCTCGCCTTTTGAACCCCAAGCATCAAAATCGACAACATGTATCCACTTGTTTTTTGTGTCCAAATTGTCAACTAGATTTTTAACTAGATAAACAATCGTCGCTTCTTCAGATTTCAAATAATCAAAGTACTCTTTCAAAATATTTGCATTAATAATATCATTCATCGTGCT
>JBBRGL010000306.1:0-3291 GCA_038240675.1 Peptostreptococcales bacterium | reverse complement strand
ATGGTATACTTAAGAGAAATGGTGAGAAGTTGTGCACTATAGAGCAATAATGTGGTCCATTAAATTTAGAGGATGAATATATGATAGAAATTAGCGCTGGCGGAGTGGTGTTTTTTGGAAACACTGTGTTGCTGTTGATGAAAATGAATGGTGACTGGGTATTGCCAAAAGGCAAAATCGAAGTGACAGAGGATAAATCCGAAACGGCGCTGAGAGAAGTTTTAGAGGAAGCGCGGGTCAAAGCGGAAATTCTCACGTACATAGGTGAAATACACTATGCTTATAAAAATTTTTGGTCTCAAAATCAACCAGTAGAAAAAACAGTCCACTGGTATTTAATGCGCACTAAATCCATGCGTTGCTTTCCTCAAAAGGAAGAGGGTTTTAAGGATGCGAAGTTTATTTTTATGGAAAAAGCAGTGGAACTCGTCAAATATAACGATGAACGTCACATTATTGAAAAAGCCATAGAAATGTTCAAAATTCTCAAGTTGAATGATGAACATGACGAAATGCAGGCGTAGAAATGTCTTATTCTTCCATAACTAAAGACGACTTGGCTCGAAAGACAGATGATGAACGCTGCTGTCAGATTGCAGAGCTTTCTGGATTTGTACGCAATAGCGGTACTTTAAAGCTTAGAGGCAACAATAAGATCTCTGCGGTTTTATCCACTGAAAACGCGGCAATAGCGCGAAAAATATACACCGCACTTAAAAAGAACTTTCATATTCATACGGAGCTCATTATGAAACGCAACCGTAGCTTGAAAAAGTCCACGACTTACGACATGGTTGTTGAAGACGCCAATGAGTTGCTCAAAGCACTCCATATCACTCAGGACAAACTAGATGTCATCTCGATTGTGTCTCATATTCCCGAGGTGATCACCAAGAAAAACTGTTGCAAAAGAGCGTATTTACGCGGTGTTTTCATGGCTGCAGGGTCCATTAGCGATCCTGAACGGTCTTATCATTTAGAGCTCGTGACCCATCACGAAAGATATGCAGAATCCCTCAAAAAAATGATCAACAGATATGGCCTAAGTTCCAAAGTTATTGAGCGTAAGAATAGCTTTGTAGTGTATTTGAAAGAGGGCGATCAGATTGTGGATATGCTCAACATTATTGGCGCCCACACGGCACTCCTTGACTTTGAAAACACACGGATCATCAAACAAATGCGCAATAGCGTCAATCGCATTGTCAATTGTGAGACTGCAAATCTCACAAAGACCATAGATGCTGCCGGTAGGCAGATGGAACAGATCAAGTACCTTCAAGACACTGTAGGATTGGATTATCTGCCAGAGCATCTTAAAGTAATTGCAGAGGCAAGACTTGAAAACCCTGAAATGAGTTTGCTTGAATTGGCTCAAACGTTTGAACCGCCTTTAGGCAAATCAGGTATAAACCATAGGCTCCGTAAAATAGAGGTGATGGTTCAAGAACTTAAAGAAAAGGAAGGCTATCATGCTTAAAAAAGACGTTGTTCTAAAAACTGAAAACGGGTTGCATTCAAGGGCAGCAGCTACTTTTGTTCAACAAACCAACCGGTTTTCCTGTGATATTTTCATTGAGTATTGCGAGTCTGTCATTGACGCCAAGTCGATTATGGGAATTATTGCTATGGGGATAAAAGATGGCGAAAAAATGACGCTCACTTTTGATGGCATCGATGAACAAAAGGCTATGGATACACTTGTGTTATTGCTTGAAAAGGACATTCCATTTATCAAATGATTAGGGTGTCAAAAGCCTTTGGTTGATCATATTCATGCCACATATAGTTCCGGATGGTTCAACTGGAACTATAGGTGGTGTGAATATTCGAGAAACTTACTTTTGACACTCTAATCATCAAATAATTGATTAAGGCACTCAAATGTTCACGTGTTTGGACTGCAGTGTTGATTTAAAAGGCTTAAATAGGAGGATTCATGAAATCATATTACAATATAGCTGTTTCAGAATTACAACCAGGAATGGTACTCGGAGAGAACCTCTTTGATCAAGATGGCAATGTTTTGCTCTCTTCGGGCATGATTTTGAAGCAGTCTTATATCCATAAAATATTGGGAACACATTTGTTAGAAGTGCGTGTTGAAAAAATGGAAGACGATTCTGAGCGGTTTGAAGAAGACGCATTTCTGAATACATCAGGCACTGAAGACGAACAAAACGGAAGTGTTTTTCAAGCGAGGGCTCAAGCCAGAGAAGTTGTGAGGCAATCACTTCAGGAAGTTCTCATCAACAATGCTGTCAATGGCGATTTAATCATTAGCGTGGTCAATAAGATTATAGAAGAACTGTTAAATCAAGAGGACATCGTGATCAATCTTAGCCGATTGAGAGTGGTTGATGATTATTTATTTGAACACTCAGTTAACGTATCCATTTATTCCATCATTACTGGGATTATGATGGGACTTAATAAAGAGAAATTGGTGATTCTGGGAACAGGCGCCATGATGCACGACGTCGGCAAAATGCTTCTTCAAAAGGAAATACTCAACAAGCCGGGTCTTTTGTCAGACGATGAATATCAACATGTGAAGCAACACACTACCCTCGGTTATGAGCTTTTGATGCGTACGAACAAAATTCATCCAGAAGCCGCCCTCATTGCGCTCAATCATCATGAGCGACTTGACGGCAATGGCTATCCAAAAGGAAACAGCACAAATGACCTCACAATTCTTTCTAAAATAGTTGCCGTAGTGGATGTTTTTGACGCTTTGACTTCTGACCGGGTTTACAGCAAGCGGATTAATCATTTTAAGGCTATGGAATATATTTGTTCTATGACTGATGTTCATTTTGATGAAATGGTGACAAAGACATTTATTAAAACAGTGGGCTATTTTTATAGAGGACTTGTCCTTCAACTGAGCAATGGCGATATTGGCGTTGTCGTCAGAGAAGACAAGGCGCTGCCTGTGGTCAAAATCGTCATAGATTCTCACAATCAAAAGGTGACGAGCAATTTTGAAGTTGATCTTAAAAAGAATCCAACAATTCGTATACAAGATGTTTTTATTCGAAATAGACAAATGCTTATTGACGATATTATAGAACAAATTAGCTAGGGGTCGCCCCTTTCTATTGGGAGCAAAACATGAAAAAATGGAGTTTGTTCTTGGCGGTGATTTTGCTTTTCACGCTTCTTATGGGGTGCGAGGTCAATTACCAAGTTTCTGAAACGGGATTTAAGGAAAAAGACTGGGAGCTCGTCAAAAAAAGCGGCACCAATACCACTGTCAATTTGATGGTCTATAAAGGGGATCAACCC
>JBBRGL010000305.1:0-3292 GCA_038240675.1 Peptostreptococcales bacterium | reverse complement strand
ACCAGAGACATTGAGACACCTCCATTCCTTGGTATAATTATACCAAGGAATGCGGTAAATGTCAAGGCGAACTAGGCCTAAATCGTTCATTTCACAAGGTTTTCAACGATTCATTGGTATAATGTTTCGGGAATGCAGGTTGAAAGCCTTTCAATAGCATCCGATGTTTCAACTGCGGTTAAAGGTTGAAATCTAACACGTTCTTTTCCATCAACATTTTCAGCAATAATATTATCCGCGTTTTTAAAGCGTCCACCTGTAGACGCTGGGTTAAACTGATAAAGATCTCTGTGAAGCTGTAATATCACATTAACCCTTGGATTCATATAGTCATAGTTTTCATGTATTAGCTGAAGAACCTCACGATATCCTGCAATTTCAGATTCAGAGCGGTTCCTTGGCTCTGCTTTATCCTTCACAATGGCATTAAGTCGTTCATCTGAAGTGTAGATACCTTCAATCCTATTTGATGCCCCCGTACTTTGAACCTTTGCAATTTCAAGCATCTCTTCAAAAAATCTGGTTTTGCTTCGATGAAAAGCTCTTGCTTGCCTTTATATTCATGAATTGCTGAAATGAGGTTCATGATTTCACTACAAAATAGTTCACTCGGTATAACACGATAGTCAAACTCACGCATAACACGCCTTCTTTCTGCACAATTCAATCTCTTTATGCATTATTTCATAGATATTTTGTGCAGAAAGCAAGAGGATTGTGCATTAAAACCAATTCAATGTTAATCCAGAACGCTCAAAATAATGATGTGTTATTTCCAGATGTCTACTCTTCAAATTTTTAAAACCGATTGCTTCGCATAAGCTTGGCATTTATACAGATTTAGCAAACATCACATTATCTTTGAGTTCATAAAAACCATTCTTTTGATAAAATATTCCGTCCCTTCCCACCAATGAAAGACGTACCCCCTAAGCTTATGCCAATTAGTTGGTCCTCATGATAATAGCCAAGACTCAGCGAATTTTGATTATCCATTAAATCCGTCATATACCTAGGAAGCTGTTCCTCTAAATCCCATTTATGAATAGAGTGTCAAAAGTAAGTTTCTCGAATATTCATACCGCATAGAGTGCCAGTTGAACATTCCGGAACTATATGCGGTATGAATATGATCAACTATGGGCTTTTGACACCCTAATCATTTATCATTCCATGGCGGCTTTGAGAAAACACTGAAAAACAACTTATGAACGTCCTCTATATTTTCATTTGTCAGTTTTTTGATCATTTTAATGCCTCCAGTTTTAAATGTTTGCAGTTCGTTTTGTCAAATAAAACCTATATTGCCAATTCTTTAGACACTCTATCCCATTCGATTGCCAAGCTTTCATCCAAAGGATTTAAATCTACGCCGACGGGTGACAGTCACTTTTTAGGCGACAACTCATTTCAGAATTACACAATCGTATATTTCCCATTTTTCTTTATCTCCTACAAGAGCAAAAGCCGTCATTGCAATTATTGGTATGTCTTTTTTACCATAAATGAACCCTTCACGAATACTGAGCGTCGCTGAATAACCATTCTAATGGCATCTGAATATCCATTAAAATCACATCAAATTCATCATCAGGTAGTTTACTCAATACCTCTTCACCGTTTTCAGCAAACGCCACGTGCCAACCTTGATTGTCTGCCAGCATTTGAATTAATAATCTTCCAACAACATCGTCTTCAGCTACCCGCACATTAAAACCACCCAATGATTTTTGATTTTCATAAATCTCACTCACTACTACGTGACGATCTCCCTCATTAATTTCATGGAAAATAGCGCTGAAAGTAAAGGTTGAACCCTTTCCCAACTCACTTTCAACGTCTATATTTCCACCCATCTGCTTCGCAATACTTTTACTGATCATAAAACCTAGACCCGTTCCGCCAATGACTTTCTTTATTGAATTGTCGCCCTGAATAAAACTTTCAAAAATAGTCTCCAAATCGGATTGGTAGATACCCATACCTGCATCTTCAACTATACACCGACGCACTCAGGCTAACAATCATAATATAAACGCAATAAATGATGATTGTTGTTGAGGTAGGCGGAACCCAGACCTATACTGCAAATACAAGCAACTGCCATAACCGACAAGACCTATCTACTGAATTTTTTGGTTCCTAAAAGCAATATTTCAGTTGACGAACGTTGTTGCTTAAGTTGAACGCGCTATGTCATATTACCTTTTAGAAAAATGACATTTACCTGATTTCAGATGTGTTTCTCAGGCTTGAATAGTTGAATTGTTTTTTCAAAACATTTCAACTATTCAAGCCTGACCCCGAAGTGGGTTTTTCAGTTTGACTTTGTGGTTTGTTGGCATGTAGGGTAATTGGTACAGCCATAAAAGCTGCCGTACTTGCCCTTTCTTAATGTCATATAGGATCCACAGGCTGGACATGGGACTATTTTTTTTGCGACACGGGTATCTGTTATTGTTTTATCACAAACTGGATAATTGGAACATCCTAAAAAAGCAGTTCCATTTTGTTCGTTTATTCTTTCCTGAAGTCTACCGACAAAACACTTAGGACAAGGAATCTCTGCTAATCCAGTAGTTTTTAAGAGAGCTATATCATATGGAATTTGAAACGCTTTGATGAGTTCTTCTACAAATATCGACTTATTTGCATCGGGAGTGAGAATATAGGTGCGATTTTTTGTTCTTGTCATTGCGACGTAAAAAAGACGTCGTTCTTCCGCATTGGCAAAATGATCTGACTTTGTCATCACAAGGGCTAGTAGTGGGTCATCGGCCATTTTATTAGGAAATCCTGTGACACAATTCTCAGCATTAATAATGATAACATGATCTGCTTCAAGCCCTTTCGAACGGTGAGCAGTCAAATAGCGGATTTTAAGATCAGCATATTTTCTACTCTTAACATCCACACCTTGAGTTGTTCGTCGCAATTTGAAGTTACTAGAACCCTCCAAAAAATCAACATCAAAATTATTGCGACCGATAAGCAATACTTCTGCAGACCTTTTATCTTTGTCTGCAATTCTCATCAATGCATTTTCTAATGCTTCTTCTTTGCCGTTTGGCATATGACCAATGATTTCAATAGGCCCTGGGCATGATTTCTTAGATTTCAAGTCTTTCTTCAATTGCCGTTTGTTTTTCAACCCGGACTCCGCATGTCAAAAATAACCATGTAATTTCCAATAATTACAAAAAGGAATTTGTGATTTGGTGTCGAATTCTCTAATATAAACTTATTATTAGAGGAGCAAAGCTGATGAAAACATATAAAGAAGGTTTTGAAG
>JBBRGL010000304.1:0-3312 GCA_038240675.1 Peptostreptococcales bacterium | reverse complement strand
GTTGCAGCAATGCGAAACGGTTCCGAGTTAGGCTATGATGGCCCATCCAATCTTTCCTCAGCCATTTGTACAGCAGTTTGTGACCAAGCGAAACATAAAGGCGTACTCATTGTCATGAACAATGAAGTGAATTCTGCTGCCGAGACGACCAAGACCCATACTATGTCTCTCGACACGTTCAAGTCACTTGAGTTTGGACCTTTAGGTATCGTTGACAACGACGAAGTCATTTTTTACAGAGACATTGTAAAGCACCATCATATATCGACAGACTCGTTCGAATCACAAGTCTATTTGCTCAAAACGGCAATAGGCATGGATTCAATGCTTATTCACTTTTTGATTGAAAAAGGCGCTAAGGGAATCGTCATCGAAGCCATGGGTCGTGGAAACGTCCCTCCGGATATGGTGCCTGGAATTAAACGGGCCATCGAAAGCGGCGTTAAGATTGTACTCGTGTCACGTTGTCCAATGGGGCGGGTATTGGGGTCTTATGGCTACGAAGGTGGGGGTAAACACCTCCGAGATATGGGTGTGATCTTTGGGTCAAATTTAAACGGTCAGAAGGCGCGCGTCAAACTTATGCTAGCCTTAGGTTCAACAACCGATTCAGAAAAAGTCAAAGAAATGTTTGAAAAGGACTTTTACAAAGCTTGATCCTCTGGTGATATCAAAACGCCCTCGGAAAGTATCAGACCGAGGGCGTTTCAATTATCGGATTACTTCAACAATCTCGTATTCATAATGCTTGGACAAATCAAAATATTTAGATTCAACTTTAATGAGTGGCCGGGTCATATTATACTTACTCACCAAAACGACTTCTCCAATATCCCCTGTATTAAGCCTTACAACGTTTCCAACATAAAACTGAGATATATTGTTGAGAAATAATGACGTAATATTGACATCAATATGTGAATAGCTTTCTCTCAGCATTTCCTCAGCAACTAAGAAAGGTGAAATTTTGCTTTTATAAACGCGGTTTGACGTCATGGCGTCGAACATATCAGCAATTCCTATAATGCGTGCATATTCATGGATTTTATACCCTTCAATGCCATTGGGATAACCCGAACCGTCCATCCTCTCATGATGGCTTAAAACGCCGTGAAGAGCATCTTGTGAAAGCTGACCGCTCTCCGACAAAATCTGAAATCCTAGGGCGCTGTGTTCCTTAATGGCTTCATACTCCACTGCATTTAACTTCGAAGGCTTATTGAGAATTTCTGTTGGAATTTTGCATTTTCCCAGATCATGAAGCAGTGATGCCAAGGATAAATCCATTAAATCTTTCGGTGAATAGCCCAGCCACTTGCCTATCATACTCGAGAGCAAACTGACATTGATAGAATGCTTAAAAGTGTATTCATCATTGATTTCAATGCGCCTTAAACTGCCTAAAATATCGTTATTATTCAGAATGCCAGAAACTAAAGGTTCTAGTGAGTCTTTGACTTCGTCAATAACAATTTTTTTACCTAGCCTGACATTGGTATATAAACTTTTAAAACTCTCCAGCGTATGTTTGAATTCACGAGAATAGTCTCTGTCTTTCAAAAAATTATTGAAAGGTTCATGGTCTTCTGTCTCGGATTGAACATAGACAAAGCTAACCCCTAAATTAATCAACAAATGAATATGGCGCTCTTTAATTTCTGTGCCCATATTCAGATAAACGACCCCATTCTCATTCAATATATCCTCTGATAGAAACATGCCAGGCTTCAGATTTTCTGTAGAAATGAGCTTCATACTACCCCCTAGATTAACATATATGCTTTCTGCAATTTATACACACATAAACCTTGTGCTATAATAAGTGTTGAACCTTTAGGATGAACACTGAGAATCTGTACACTAAGCTCAGACTCTTTGATTATATCATATTCCTCGCTAAGCGACTATACGGAGGATTACAATGAATTTACATCAGTTTAATGCTATTACGCAAAAAATCCCCGAAACAATTAGAGCCGTATACCCACTTGAAAACCTTGTATTTATGGATATTGAAACCACGGGTTTTTCGGCAAGGTATAACCAAATCATCTGCTTGGGACTTTTGTTCTATTCATCCACTTGGCATTTAAAGCAATTATGGGCATCTAACGCAATTGAAGAACGCGAACTCCTTCAACAGTTACTTCAATTTGATCAAAACAATACACTTTATATTTGCTATAATGGTAAATCATTTGATATGCCATTTATTGTTAAGCGTATGGCATACCACAAGTTGACAGCCCCTCCGCTTCATAACAGAATCCTTGATTTTGTCAGTTTGGGCCGTTTGTATGCGACACATAATAAACTTGATTCTTATAGTTTTAAAACGCTTGAAAATCATTTTAATTTGGGACGCGTTCAAGATGTTTTTGGTGAAGAAATTGTAGCCACATTCACAGCCTATCTCAATTCATCAGACCCTTGTTTGAAAGATGCTATATTGAAACACAATGCACTGGATGTCATCAATATGCCCCCTTTATTATGGGCCTTGTCAGAACATGCACCACAAAAATTAAAGCAGTTATTACCCCTAATACTTCAAATAGAGCCTTGTTCTCTGACTTTCGTATCGTCCATTGAAAAGGGCTATTTAGTCATTAGGGGTACAGTGATTCCACCTGTAAAAATATCCACTCATTTCATTGCTGGACTCGAAATTGAACTCACCCATACGGCATTAAAAATAAAAATTCCCGTTGTGACGCAACAAATGGAAAATCATTATTTTATACGCGTGGATTTAGACCAATGTGCTTTGAGTACAGTTCCATATAGAGCGTTGGATCATCAAGAGCAAGTGAAGTGGGTAATAGATATTGATGGTCATTTACAAACCATTGCAATTAGACAGGTTGTTCACTTCATTTTACAAAAGCATGCTGATCTTAACAATTCCGTATGAATTTAATCTGGAAAAAGTAAAAGATCTTTGCAAATTGCAAAGATCTTTTTTATGGTGCCCAAAGGCGGAATCGAACCACCGACACGAGGATTTTCAGTCCTCTGCTCTACCGACTGAGCTACTTGGGCTTGCATGGTGGGCCATCAGGGACTCGAACCCCAGACCTGCCGGTTATGAGCCGGATGCTCTAACCAACTGAGCTAATGGCCCATGCTAAGCTTAAAGCTTGCAGAGTATAACAGTAATGATGTGAAGAATCTAGAAAAGTCCCAGTTTTTTTGCTTTCCAACATTTCGCCTGTTTTTATAACGCGTTGAATCGTCGCGTTTTAAAAACATCTCAATGTGGAAATCAAGAAAAGTTCCAGTTTTTTGCTTTCCAACATTTTGCCTGTTTTT
>JBBRGL010000303.1:0-3334 GCA_038240675.1 Peptostreptococcales bacterium | reverse complement strand
CATTCTTATGGGGCTTATACAGGCCATTATACCAAAATGGAGTACTTGGATATCAAGCTCATGAATCCGGGGGGGATGAAATGAGGTGTAATATTTTTGATTAGGATGTCAAAAGTCCTTAGTTGAAGCTGGGCGTCCATTTAGCACAGATCCTAAAAGTACCATTGTCGATGAATCCATCGGCGCCTACAAAGACATTGAATACGTTATGGCACAGCAAGTGGATTTGGTGGAACCCATCAAACGTTTGAAAACCATAGCTGTTGTGAAAGGGTAATCATGAAAATTTCTGAAATTCACTACAATCAGCGGTCAAAACTCTACACCTTGGTCCTTGATGAGGGGGAAACCCTCAAGGTCTATGAGGACACTATTGTCGATTTTGAACTCAAAAAAGGACTTGAACTCACAGACGAAACATGGGAGACGGTCAAACATCAAAATCAAGTGGCTGCTGCTGTACATTACGTCTGCGCCTATTTGCTCAATACTCCTCGGACAGAAAAAAATATCAAGGATAAACTGAGGCTTAAGGAATACCCAAGGGATATTATAGAGAAGACCATGGCCCATCTCAACCGACTGGGATATATTCAGGACCATCAATTTGCCGAGGCTTATATAGAAGGCAACAAAGATAAAAAAAGTCCAAGAGTCATTAAGCAAAAGCTCCTGGAAAAAGGTGTTTCTCAAGAACTGGCAGACGAAGCCCTTAAAAACTGGGACCTTGATGAAAATGCTGATCAACAAATACGCTATTTGACGTTTAAAAAACTCAAATCCTATAGGGATCTCCCGGAAAAAGAACTGAGGGACAAGCTCCTGAGACATTTAATTTATAAGGGTTACAACTACGAGGCCGTCAAGGGAATAGTGGACGAGGTCGTACGCAAGTCTGAATGCTAAGTTTTCTTTGTCATATCCCCCAACAAACCTTGTCACATTCGTCAATAGCTATTAGCGCCTCAAATCGATATACTGGTTTCATGAAGTAAACTAAAGGTTATGAGGAGGATTTATGGCTGGACTTAAACTCACGAAAATCAACAAAACCTATCCCAATGGATTTAAAGCGGTAAAGGATATTGATCTAGAGATCGTCGATAAAGAATTTATGGTGCTTGTCGGACCTTCAGGTTGTGGCAAAACAACGACACTGCGCATGATTGCGGGTCTTGAAGAAATTACAAAAGGGGATCTTGAAATCGGTGATAAGCATGTCAATGATGTAGCACCTAAGGACAGAGACATCGCCATGGTTTTTCAAAACTACGCGCTCTACCCTCATATGTCTGTATTCGACAACATGGGATTTGCTCTGAAGCTCCGCAAAATGTCAAAGCAAGACATTAAAGACCGTGTCCAAAAGGCTGCAGAAATTCTTGGGATCGAAAGTATGTTGACACGCAAACCCAAAGAGCTTTCAGGCGGTCAGAGACAACGCGTGGCACTAGGTCGTGCCATTGTCCGTCAACCGCAGGTATTCCTTATGGATGAGCCACTTTCCAATTTAGATGCTAAACTCAGGGTGCAAATGCGGGCAGAGCTCATAAAGTTACACAGAGAACTTCAAACGACATTTGTCTATGTCACCCACGATCAAACGGAAGCCATGACTATGGGTACGCGGATCTGCGTCATGAATGATGGTCTGATTCTACAGGTGGATAAACCTTCAGAAATCTACAATCACCCTGTCAACAAATTTGTGGCAAGCTTTATTGGCGCACCGCAAATGAACTTTATTCCTGCAGTGTTGATCGAAGAAAATGGACAAACTTTCGCAAAATGTGGTGATTCAAAATTACTTTTAAAATCAGAGGATAGGCTTAAACCTTATATAGGCAAAAGCGTGGATTTAGGGGTTAGACCAGAAAACTGCATCATTGGCGAAGGTGGCATTAAAGCAGTCGTTGAACTAAGAGAACTTTTGGGTTCTGAAACGTTCTTATACTTGAAGATGGGTGAAATCAACCTCATCGCTCGAGTGTCTTCAGACGTGGATTATGCCATCGGCGATGTGGTAGAGCTTTCAATCAAAAATGACTTTTATCACGTGTTTGACAAAGAAACGGAAATGGCTGTAGTATAGAAGTATGCGCTGAGGGTTGTCTTATCATGGCTAAGGTCGTTGATGAGACAACCCTTTTTATATTAAAAAACCACAGAGGTGACCATGGACTATACGGAACTGAGCAAATGGCTATTGCCCATAGAAAAAGTAACAGACGCTGAGATGTTTGCCTATCACTTCGAAAAGGGGCTGCTCTATGGGGAACTAACCAGCAGGCAAGCGGCTCTTTTGGAAGAAGATACTGAAAATAGCCCTTGGACAGTTGTTTCTTTCATGGACAGCGGTGAACTTCAAATTGGCATTCATAAAAAAGGGCATGATATTGATGCTTTATTGTCCGTCCTCAAGGTCTATATCTGCGGTGAAACCGGCAAGTTGAGGCGAGACCGAGCTTTTTCTAAGCTGATCAATCAAGAGGATGACAAAAGTGCCATGTCCGTCCGCAGTCAGTTTTACAACGACACAGGGAGTAAAGTATGGGTCTGGATTCAGTCCCCTAAAAATAGAGCCTCGCATATGGAATCTCTTCTCATGAGTTTAGGACATCGTGATTGTTTGGCTGTCAGTGAGAGTCGGGTAGCTTTGCTTTTACATCTCAATAAAGACGACGATTTACTGGAGTTAATAGAAGGGCTTCATCGCCTCATAGAAGAGGATTTATACGAAACCGCTCATATGGGAATTTCCCAGATGTTTACCCATTATGACTTGCTTGAGGAGGTCATGACCTCTGCAGAGTGTGCCCTTAAAGCCTGTAAATTTACCATTGATAAAAAGTCCTGGTGCTTTGCGGAAAAAGATATATTAACGATGATTTTGGCCAATCCGGGAGAGCGAAAAGTTATAGCTGATGCGTTAAACCAGCAGGGTATTCGGACTCTCATGGGAGATTCGGAGTTGATTTACACCTTAGAATGCTTCTTGAAAGCGAGTTTAAGCCCTACGGATGCCGCTTTAAAGCTTTTTATACACCGCAACACACTCCTTTATCGACTGAACAAAATTGAAAAGCTTACAGGCTTAGATCCAAGGTGTTTTTCTGATGCCATAAATCTTTTTACCATGGTTTGTGTAGAAAAAGGCGAGCATGCGTTATAATACTAGAGTGCCAACTATAATGAGCGTGTCAAAAGTAAGTTTCTCGACTATTCATACCACATAGAGTGCCAGTTGAACCATCCGGAACTATATGCGGTATGAATAGGATCAACTAAGGGCTTTTGACACCCTAATCAACTATACTGAAATTATTTAAGTAGA
>JBBRGL010000302.1:0-3346 GCA_038240675.1 Peptostreptococcales bacterium | reverse complement strand
GCGACACATCCCATCCCATGGCAGTCTTCGGGTAGTCAGAGTAAGCACCGCCAAAAAGGCCAATATTGAAAGCATTGTACTTGACAAGATTGCGGCTGTAATAATTGATGCCTAAAAAATCACAGGGAATGGCTATACGCTCTAAATCCCCTTCCTCAATAAAAGAAAGGTCACCAATTCTCGATGCATAGAGATTCAAAATATCGAAAGGATAATTGCCTTTAAATAGCGGTTCTAAGAACCACCTATTAAAATAACCCTCATAATTGGATGCCGCTAACCGGTCCTCTAACTTCTCACTTGCAGCATAGACAGGCGCTAAGTTAAGCGTTATGCCTATGGGTTTTTGGCCCCCTCGCTCCTTATAGACTCTAACAGCCTCACCGTGAGACAAAAGCAGATGATGCGCCACCTTCACTGCGGCCTCGATACTATGCTTGCCAGGTGCATGCTCCCCTAGCATATTGGACAATATTGAAGCGCACCAGGGTTCATTGTGCGTGATCCACTGAAAAACATCTTGATCCAGTTCCTCAAAACACTTTTGCGCAAATTCAACAAAATAATCCACAGACTTTCTGACTTCCCACCCGCCCATGTCCTGTAGCCACTGCGGCAAATCCCAGTGGTAAAGTGTGACGGACGCTTTAATGTCGTTGTCTTTAAGCTCTTTGAGCAAACGCTTATAAAAATCCATCCCTTTTGGATTGAAGACGTGTTCATGGGGAAATATACGGGACCACGCAATAGAAAACCGGTAGGCATCCACGCCCAGTTCTTTGATGATCTTCACATCTTCCTTGTACCGGTTGTAGTGATCACACGCTATTTCAGCATTTTCCATCCTGACGACGTTTCCTGGGATTCTGCTAAAAGTATCCCAGATAGAATCTGTCCTTCCGTCCGCCTGATGTGCACCTTCAATCTGATGAGACGAAGTGGCAACGCCAAACAAAAAAACTTTTGAAAATTTCATGGATTCCTCCGTTTTATTCCTCTGATTGTATGTCAAGACGCATACAGCTGTTTCTCACGATCAGCTTGGTCGGAATGCACACCGCATCATTGACGTTTTCTTCGATTGTTTTGCCTTCCATGAGCGCCACCATAATTTCAGCAGCCTTTTTCCCTATTTCAGCCCTGTTTTGTTCAATTGTCGTTAATGTCAGAGAGGAATAACCTGGCATAGAATAGCCAGACACCTTCAAATTATCAAAACCGATGATGGATATGTCTTGAGGAACGCGGTACCCTCTTTCGACGACAGTGGAAATAGTCGCAAAGGCTGCATCATCGTAATAGACATAAATAGCTGTTGGCATATCATCCCAACACTGCTCCATAAGCTTTTCAGCTGCTTTCGTTCCTGTGATGTAAGAGTAAGAAGCCGCTTCGATATAATGTTTCTCATTGATCATCAGACCCTTTGATTTCATAAATTCAAGATAGGCATCTGATCTTTCTTTACCTGCTACGGTATTTTGTGGCCCAGCGATATGGGCAATCTTGCGGTGTCCTAACAGGTATAAATAATTGAGTGCCTGTAGAGTCCCCATTCTGTTATCTGCAATGATGGTATATTTGCCAGGGTAAATATCCTCGACAGAAACACACTTAATATCACTCTCGAGGATGCACCTGACTTCTTCAATCTCATTGTTGCTGACGGCGACCAAAACACCGTCTACACCTCTGTAATTGCAATGATCTAAATACGAAATATTTTTATCGCCGATGCGTCGACTGACAAAAATAATATCATAACCGTTTTCTTCAGCGGTTATTCTAAAATTTTGCAAGATCTCACTATAATGGGGATGGGTAATCCCAACGCCAAGTTCCTCAGAGAACAGCACGCCAATTAACCAGGTTTTTTTAGTCGTCAAAGCTCTGGCGTTGTTATTTGGCGTATAGCCCAGTTCTTCTGCAGACTTCATTACCTTCTCATAGGTCTTTTTGCTGACGCCGCTGTAATTGTTGTATGCTTTAGAAACCGTTGCTGGCGAGCAATTGGCATGTTTTGCCACATCATAGATCGTGATCATTACAGTTCCCTCTTTTCATCCTTACTCTTTTACAGCACCCATAGCAATCCCTTTGACAATATGCTTCGAGAATAAAGCATAGACAATGAGAACAGGTATGATGGTCACCGCAAGTCCAAGATATATACTCCCAAATTCCGTTCTGTACGTATCCCCTCTAAGGGTTTGAACGAGCATGGGCAAAGTGTATTTTTCGACTTTGGAAATCAAAATAAAAGGCGTGAAAAAATTGTTCCAAGTGCCTACAAAAGCAAAGATGCCCATGGTAAATGCCCCTGGTTTGGCAATCGGCAAAACGATTTCGTGGAAAATCCCCAGTTCGCTGCACCCGTCAATACGCGCCGCATCGATAAGTTCTCTGACGATGGCAGATTCAAGGTACTGCACAGCGAAGAAAATGGATGCAGGTGCCGCAATGGCCGGGATTATCAGAGGTATATATGAGTTGGTCAAATGAAGGAAGCTCATATACTTATAGAAGCCTATAATCCCCACTTGCATTGGCACCATACAAAGCAGAAGCACCAAATTATATAACTGTTTTTTGTATTTGAAGTCATAGACATGAATGGCATAGGCGAACATCATTGAAAAATACACGGTCAGCACCGTGACAGTTACTGCAATAAAAGCACTATTCCAAAATCCGCGAACGATATCAAATCCTCGATTGGTCAAATTCTCCCAGTTTACCATCAAATTGTTGCTCGGCACCAAGCTGATCCCCTGCATAATTTCAGGCGTAGACCGGGTAGCATTGACGAGCAGAATCCAGAGGGGCAGAATACACATGACGACTAAAAGTGCTAAAGCAACATAAATAAATGCTTTATAGATCTTTGTCATTATTTTATAACTCATTTTCATCCTGCCTTTCTAATCACTTTTGCTTTGTTTTCTTTTTCGCCAAGCAAACGCATGATTGCGAAAGCCGAAACGCTCGTTATGATAAATATAATGACACCGACTGCTGCTGCCATACCGATATGTCCTTTATTGCTTGAAAACTTCATGTACATCAGCACGTTCATTGTCATTATTGACCCATTTGGTGAGCCTCTACCATCAGTCAACATATAAGGAATATCAAACATCTGCATGCCGCCCACGACTCCTGTAACGAGGATATAGACGAGGACAGGTTTGAGCAGAGGCAGCGTTATCCTTGTGAACATCTGAAGGCTCGTGGCGCCATCCATGATGGCAGCTTCATAATAAGAAGGAGAAATAGAGGTCATCCCCGCCATGACAATAATGAGTGTCGAACCAAACCACATCCACCACTGTATAAAGATGACGAT
>JBBRGL010000301.1:0-3357 GCA_038240675.1 Peptostreptococcales bacterium | reverse complement strand
GCGTCCTTCTCAAACTTCAAAATGTAGCAAAGACACTGTCTGAAGAAGACCTCAAAAAACTTTTCGAAATCCGTTTCAGAACGCAGGAAGCTTACGGCAAAGAAGGTCGAGGCATTGGACTCACAGTTACTAAAGCCTTGGTTTTGCTGTTAGGCGGAAAAATCACCCTAGAAAGTGCTAATGACTGTTTTACTGTAACGGTCAAACTGCCTGATTGTTCAGGCGGAGTCCTAACGAAACCCAACACAAGTATTTGAAATGGCAATAGAATACATTTAAAACGCCGTCAAATGGGCGCAATTTCCAATAGTTCCACGTGAAATGCAATCAAATGTAAATATTTAACACAAAGGACGATTATGAAAATGACCTTGATTTCAGTTGGCAAAATAAAAGAATCTTTCTATAGAGATGCCATTTCCGAATACACCAAACGACTGTCCAAATACATTCAACTGACAGAAGTTGAAGTCCCAGACGAAAAATGCCCAGAGGTTCTCTCTGCCTTAGAGGAAACCCAAGTGAGGGACAAAGAAGGCCAGCGCATTCTCGCTAAAATCAAAGCCACCGACTACTGCATCGCCCTCGCCATCGAAGGAAAGCAACTCTCAAGCGAAAAACTCTCAGAGCACTTAGCTACCTTAGGCGTCTCCGGCCGATCGGACGTGGCCTTCGTCATAGGCGGCAGTCTAGGCCTCTCAGAAGAAGTCCTCAAAAGAGCCGATTTCAAACTCAGCTTCAGCCCCATGACCTTTCCTCATCAGCTGATGAAGGTGATACTTTTAGAACAGGTGTATAGGGCTTATAGGATAATGATCAGAGCACCGTATCACAAATAACGCTGTATTTGACATCCAAACTGACCTTGAATTCACCGGAAATAATGAAGGCGCGCTGACCTGTGTGCCTTCATTATTTTTTTGAAGTTAATTTTTGATTAGGGTGTCAAAAGTAAGTTTCTCGAATATTCATACTACATATAGTTCTAGTTGAACAATCCAGAACTATATGTAGTATGAATATGACCAACTAAGGCCTTTTGACACCCTAACCATTTATACCAAAACGCGAACATCCCAAGAGTGTAGGTATACTGGAGTATAAACTGAACCCACTCAGGTTTGGAATACCATCCCAATAAGACATACAAAGGTAAACCGATGATGCCCTCTTTGTAGATAAGTATAGATAAAATCATCGCAACCAATAACCCCAAACCAACAGAAGCGAGTAAATACTTTCCTGCAAACGTGAATATTGCAATTTCTGTTCCTTCTCGTGCCACCAAAATAAGTGCAATACTAAAAAATCCATATTTTGACAAACTTTGAGTTGCCTGATTTTGAATTTCTGAAACCATATTTCGACCATGTTTTATCATCCAAAATATAAATTTGATATGAACTCCATATTTTCTCCACACTATAAGCATATGATTAAAGTATCAAATCAATGGAGGTGACATTATGATGAAGAAAAAAGAAGTAATATGGTACGATTGGAATAGTCCTTCAGGCTTCGAACTCATGGAAATGGAAAATGTCAGTACGCATGTTTCCTATAACAATGTAAAAATAGCAAATGCTATTGAAGTGGAAAAGTTAAAAGTGGTTGACTGTAAATGTAATTGCGTGCCAAGGCTTTCAGTGGTGAGATAAGTGAATAATTTAAAAGAATCAACTAAAAAGAATTTACGAATAGGCGTAGTCGTGGCTTCGATTTTGGGTATATTATTTGTAGGCAAGTGGTATTTTTTTCCTTCTAATAGAGTTGCAGAGTTACCGCTACTGAATAGTCAATCGAACTTAAGGTTGGCTGTTGTCAAGGATACCATTCAAGAAGTTTCGATCGATCTAAAGTCTAGAGCTTTTGATCCAATTGTGGTTCAAAAGGGCATTCCGGTGAAATTTAATATTAAAGCAACTCGGGAAACGCTCAATAGTTGTAATGGGACCATAATCATTCCAGAATATAATATTGAAAGGACTTTGCTTCCTGGGGATAATATTATAGAGTTCACACCAGATAACGAGGGAACTATTGCTTATTCTTGTTGGATGGGAATGATAGGGAGTTCTATTCAAGTGGTACCAGATCTCAGCAAAGCGGACTTAAATGCATCTCAAGTTCAAGGTGCCAATGGTGTCGGTTCCTCTTGTTGTACGCGACCTTAGTTTGACCATGAATAACCCCATATTTTAGTACGCTGAATTTCTGTTGTCAACCAAAGCCGAACAAGCAAGGAGAACGTGTGTGATGAAGGCTCAACGCATTTTAGTGGTAGAAGATGAATTGAAAATTTCAGAAGTCATAAAATCTTATCTCGAGAAGAGCGGGTATGAAGTTTTTGAAGCGGAAGACTGTGCATCTGCTCAAAAAATACTCGATTCTGAACAGCTGAATATGATTATTTTAGATTTGATGCTTCCGGATATGTCTGGAGAAGATTTTTGCAGATCCGTACGTAAAAAATCAAGGATTCCCATTATTATGTTGACTGCTAAAGTTGAGGAATTGGATATTTTAAAAGGGCTGAATATTGGCGCAGATGATTATATAACAAAACCATTTAGCGTTAAGCAATTAGTTGCAAGAGTTCAGGCTCTTCTGAGACGCAGCAGTGAAGAGATTGTACCCTTGGTCAATCAACTCAGTTACAATGAATTGGATTTAGTGATTGAGCCGCAAAAGCATGAAGTTAGAAAACGTGGAAACTTAGTCAATCTGACGCCTAATGAATTTAAAATCTTAATGACGCTTGTGACATACCCTTACAAGGTATTTACCCGCGATGACTTGATTGTTTCGGCGTTAGGTTTTGATTTTGAAGGGTTTGATAGGACGGTTGATTCTCATATTAAGAATATTCGACAGAAAATCGAAACAGATACCAAAAACCCCAAATACATATTGACAGTCCATGGGGTTGGATATCGGTTTGGTGGTGAGTGATATGAAATTCAGTATGCGTACAAAATTGACAGCTTCCTTCGCGGCTACAGCTCTTATTTGCGTTTTAATGATAGGGCTGTTTTCTAATGTGCAGCTCGAAAAACATTTCAAAGAGTATATACTTGAGAATCAGTTAAAAGAAAATCAGGAAATTGTCGAGCTCTTAGGATCTAAGGTGAAACGTGATGGGTCCTGGGATATACAGTCAGTTGAAGATGTTGGCTTATATGCAATGAAACGCGGGTTGATCCTTCAGGTGAAGAATTCAAGTGGCCAGGTGATCCACGCAGTCGAGCACGCCCTGCAGGATGTCCACGGGTTCGAATCCCGTCACCACGATCGGTACGCGGAAGCGCTCCGCCAGCGGGCTGTATTCGGCCAGGCCCATCACGGTGCAGACGTGCC
>JBBRGL010000300.1:0-3363 GCA_038240675.1 Peptostreptococcales bacterium | reverse complement strand
AAACTAAGTAGAAGAACCCTTCAATTTCTTGATGAGTTGCATATTCGTCTAGGCGGTGGTGTTCATGCGGATGCCATGATGGCTAGAATTGTCCACAATGCAGCTTGGTTGTTTACTGGTACACTTAACATGAGACAATTTAATGCAAAGAGATTTCCGTGAAAAATCTAAAACCAGCGTGTTCCGATTGGCAGTACTCGCATTCTAAGCTAGAGTGATGCTACGACACAATATTGGTGATGCTGATAGCGCGTATCGCTGATGCTCAAATGAGCAACTCGGTGATGCTTTTGTCGCGAAATAATCAATAATAGCGGGCGTCAGGTGACTTCTCAGTTTTATACTACATTTAATGGGTAGACTATCAATGAACCATTTTGGATTATTGACTAAACGAAAGGAGATGATAACGTGATAGATTCGATAGCTATTCTTCTATCTTTGGTTGCAGTTGTTATTACATTTATAGGTGTAGTTTCTTACTTTTTAAAATTCCGAAAATGAAGCTAGTGTAGTGTATCATTGAAAAATAAGTTTTTATATAATGTTAAACATTGTAATATATGTCGTTTTATAGTATAAAAAAAGAAGCGTCGGTGACCAAAAATGTCGAGAAAAAAGAAATATATTATCTCACTGACAGACGATGAATTATGAACTTTAAAATCCATCATGCGTAAGAAAGCGACTACACGAACCATAAAATGCAGGTGTCAGATACTGATTGATTTTGATGAAGCACATGGAAAGCAGTTTACCCAAGAACAATGCGCCAAGATTACAGTTGTTTGCAAGGCAACTGTCTATAATGTGATTAAGTATTATGTCGATGGTGGCATTGAAAACGCCCTTTCCGTGGATAAAAGCATCAACTCAGACAATGCCCGCCGAAAACTCGATGGCAGGGCTGAAGCGAAGCTGATTGAAATAGCCTGCGGCCCTGCTCCTAACGGCCACTCGAGGTGGACCCTTCGCTTATTAGAAGATAAAGCAAGAATTGAACTTGAAGTTCCCGTTGGCAAAGATGCGCTAAAAAAACGAATTGCGGCCCCATAAAAACGACTACTGGTACATCCCGCCATAAGAAAACGCCGAATTTGTAGCCCCCATGGAAGATGTTCTCGATGTATATGAAATGCCGTATAATCCGTTAAGACCTGTTGTCTGCATGGATGAAAAGCCTTATCAGCTTCTTGGCGAATCAAGAGAACCCCTTCCTATGCGTAAAGGCAGTAACCAGAAAATTGATTCTGAATATGTGCGAGAGGGCACTTGCAGTATCTTTGTATTCACAGAACCCCCGGGCGGCGTCAGGCATCTGAACATTCGTAATCAACGTACTGCCATAGACTGGAAGAAAAGATCAAATATCTTGCAGATTATTGTTATCCCGATGCAGATAAAATCATATTGGTTATGGTCAATTAAAATACGCACAAAATATCTTCACTTTATAAAAAATTTCCACCAGAAGAAGCTCGAAGAATAGCCAAACGTTTGGAAGTACATTATACGCCAAAGTATGGAAGTTGGTTAAACATAGCTGAAATAGAGTTGAACGTTATGACCAGGCAATGTCTCAATCCTAGAATAGATGGATTTCTTTCTAGTTTTCAACGATACACTACACTAGTCAAATTAAGTGCCTTCTTATCTCAACGTAACAACATAAAATAAAATAAGAGCCTTTGTATGCGCAACAGGGATGGGTCAGCTTTAGGTGGAACAGTTGGTTGGGATTCAACAACAAAGACCGTCATCATAACAAAACCATCAGATTCAGTAATAACGATTTTGACTTCGTGTTAAGGGTTTTACTCCTCATAAGCTTCACTTTATGAGTCTTCAATAAAATCTATTAAACGATTTGCCGTGCACCCTGCAGGACGCAAGGTGAGCACAGCTGCCACATGGATGTGGGTTCTGTGCGTTAGGAGATTGTTAAATTAAATTCCTACCTTATAAACGAATACGTGATGCGTTGGGGCGTAAAACTTAATGGGGTTCTTCTCACCCTATGGAGGTTCTCCACTTTTGAAGTCTGTGGCCATTCAATTCCAAAATGAGCCCTTTGGAAAGTAGTGCTCCTTTTGGATTTCGTGGACAGACTTTTCAAAAGTAACGGGTGCCCCTCACCTCCACCAAAAAAGCAAGAAAACCGCGGTAGCGGTTCTCTTGCTTTTTTGTATAATCCGAACAAGAAAGCTAACGCGCAAACACGCTCCTACTTCTCATCATTTGCAATCTTAATTGTATTTTTTAAGAAAATTTCATTCATTTTCATATAATCACATAAAAACGATGTAGCACTGGCTTCTATCATGTCATTCTCAGAGACATCGGAAAAATCAACTCTGTAGCCAATACTTTCCGCAAGATATTCAATAAAAATTCTCTGAACTCTTCCGTTTCCTTCTCTAAAAGGATGCAAAACATTTATCTCGCTTAAATAATAAGCGAGTCGTATTGGAATTTCATGCTCCAAAGTATCTTTCAAATAATTTTCATTTCTTAATTTCTCAAATAATTTGTCTGCATTTGATTGAATAAATTCATAGTTGCAAAACATATTTCCCTTAGAAATATTGACCCATCTTAATTCTCCAGCCCATTCAAATATATCGCCGAACAAATATTTATGAATAGCACATAAATGCTCAAAATCAAAATTCCCCTTGATTTTATTTATTTTTGCATCCATCATTCTAAGGGAAGTAATTTCACGTTCAGCAACGCTAAGCTCATATGAATTTTTAATCTCTAGTTTGTTTATAAGAACGCTTGATTTTTTGTAACAATATCTGTTATCATGCTCATAATCATAGCTATAATCTTTGTTCATGGCTCTTAATTTCCTTAATTTTATGTTTTGCTATAAGTTCAGAGACCATTTTATCAACCTTGGCTCGATCTCCTGCACAAAACCTCATTCTATTTTTATCTTCTTCAGTTAAAGGCATTCCTTCTATGGCCATTGAACCGTTAACTTCATTGATTATTTTCTCAATATTTCTCATGAATACGCACCACCTTATATTTATATTATACCACGATTTTTGCTGAATACAAAAGCTCTAGCGCTTTCAGACACCACGCATAAAATTCCAAAATGAAGAAAACCTCATGGCACCACGTTTCATATGATATACGGGAGTCGCTCCGCACCGTCGCCGCCTTTTTGGCGCGGCTCAGATGCTCTCACGCCAGGACCTAAAAAACGTCCCCCGGACGTTTTTCTTTACGGCCCGTTCGACTCCCAGCTTCACCAATTGAAAAAGGACTACGGGATAAAAATTCCGTAGTCCTTTTTCAATTGGTGGAGGTGAGGGGAATTGAACCCCTGTCCGAAGGTCCTTCATATAA
>JBBRGL010000299.1:0-3399 GCA_038240675.1 Peptostreptococcales bacterium | reverse complement strand
TAACCATTCTGCAATATCAATAATTTGAATTCCCTCATACTGATACCGTTCATGCCTCGTCCTTGCAATTAGGACCTTAGCGTATGCGTCTTTTATTTTAAGTAACGAATCAACCTCTCTCTCAAAAGTCTTTTCATTAGGTTTAGGGGGTCAGGCCTGCACATGAACTTTAATGTTCTCCCTGCATATTCTCGAAACATATCCATCGCTCAGATCGAAGTCCCTACTGACCTCAGATTGTGTTATTGCGCCGTACTTAATGATTTCCTTTATGAAGCAATTCCTAAGTTCAAGCATATCCTCTTTAAGGTATTTCTTCTTCAGGTTTTCAACTTTAACACCCGTTCTGTTTTCAAAAGACACGATCACCTCTAACTTATCCTTTTTCTCTAAACTCATTTTACTAATCTCAAATTCAATTTCATCCTGTTCCGGTGCCATTTCTCGATCTGCTTTTGTCATCATTATATCATCTGCTTTTGAAACAAAGTCCAAGTAATGCGCCAAGGCTTTATTTTTGTTTTTTGAAAAATGTCCAAGCACCTCATGTGTCTTACAATTCCGCTGATCATATGACAAAGATTATCCATGATTACATCCGCATACAAGCTGCCGCCATATTGTTCGACGTACTTGAAAAGCCTCTCTCAGTATTGGTTTTTATTCTCATCCTGCTTGAAAATAGAGTCTTTATTGTTTCCCCTTCCAATAACATGATAGAGTGCGCCTTTATAATGAATACGTGGCTTTTTTGCCAAAAGCTGACCTCCCATTATCTCTTTTCACCATTTTATCACATTTCAAAGAGCATATGCAGGCCTGACCCCTTAGACTTTGTGACCCCTAAGACTTTACTCATATTGCCTCACTTTCTTCTTTGACCAGGATCATTTACAAACCCCAACATAAGTTTTATTCGCCACGTACTGTCAATTATCCTTCTTAATTCTTGGAAAATTCTATAAGAGAAAGGGTCAGTGCTGTTATTGCATTTTTAAGTGTAATAACAGGGCTGACCCTCTATCATTTATCTATTCCTATTAACAGTGGACAACGCAAAATCTTCTTCGTTCTCGTCGGAATTTCGCAAACAGGGGGTCGAGTAGAAGAGACACCTCACAGATCCATTACTCAACTAATATTTTTCATAAAAACAACAACCTCATCCGCTGTCGACGAGCCATATGCTCCCCTTCCTTGTATGCTATGTTGATTACATTGACATAAAAGTAGATTTTTGTTGACTCACTGTTGCTCTACTCAACATAAAAACTTGGCAGTCAAACATGATCTGCCATTCTCTTAAATGTGTAAGGCTTCATCTAAAAATGTTATACTGATACTAACCCTATACAATAGAACTGGAGAATGATGATGGATTTTATCGCTATAGATTTTGAGACAGCTAATGCGTCGCGGGACAGCGCCTGCTCTCTTGGCATGGTCAAAGTCGTGAATAACCAAGTGGTTGGTGAATGGTATGAACTGATTAGGCCGCCTATCATGCACTTCGACTACCGCAATATAATGATTCATGGCATCACCCCAGAGGATGTGAAGGACTCTCAGAATTTTGGAGCGTTATGGCCTGTCATTCAAGACTTTGTAGGCGATTTTCCCCTTATCGCCCACAACGCAGCATTTGATTTCAGTGTACTGAGGTACTGCCTTGATACCTATCAGCTCGAGTATCCAGAGCTGAATTATTTCTGTACCGTCATTGCCGCTAAGGTCACTTGGCCTCACTTGACTCACCACGACCTTCACACCGTGTCTCGCAGCCTAAACTTTAAATTTAAACACCACAACGCTTTAGAAGATGCCAGAGCTTGCGCCAACATCCTCATCAGTGCCTGTGTGTATAATGACACAAAGACCCTAGAAGAATACTGCTCAAAATCTTGCACGACTCTGGGTAAAATTTTTAGGACTGGCTATAGCCCCGCTTCTAAAAGAGTAGCTTCACGATCTAAGGCTCTAAAGTCAAACAAATGAGATTAGGAATTGTGATGTGTATTCGAAAATGTCCTAAAATACCACAGCATTCGTATGGCATAGTGAATCGAAAGGGTTGTTCGGCGCTTCGCGTGGGACGGTTGTGGGACGGTTGTATGGGAGTGATTGTTTTGGGGTTGAGACCCGTTTAGGTCACTTTATGCTCATGATTTGAGTGTTGCATTTAATGTATGATGCTGATGGCTTAAAACCGAAAGTCGATACTGAAATCTTGATTTGAGTGTCAAAAGCAAGTTTCTCGATTATTCCTACTGCATATAGTTCCAGTTGAACAATCCGGAACTATACGCAGTAGGAATAGGATCAACTACGGACTTTTGACTCCCTAATCAATCTGCTATTCAGAAGACATAATCCCTTGCGTTGCAATAGGACATGATCGCTTATGGTTTAGACAAAATCTAAAAAATAAGGTTAGGAATCTATAACGACAAACACACTAACGAAAGTGAGATCAAACAATGAACAGACCATTTTTAGAAAACCTCATTAAATGCCCTTCGCCTGCCGGCAACGAAGTGGCTATTCAAAACCTTTGGTTAAATGAACTGAAACCCTATGCGCACACATTAGAAACCGACATGGCTGGCAATGCCACTGCGATTCTCAATCCAAATGCACCTTTTAAAGTTCTCCTTGCTGGCCATTGTGATGAAATTGCTTTTATGGTCAATCATATCGATGATAAAGGATATCTCTCTGTTGTTCAAGTCGGTGGGATTAGCCCCAAACTGGCCCTTGGAAGCCGCATAAGGGTGCTGGGCAAAGGCGTTATCAAAGGTGTTATTGCTGTGCCGCCTCACCATAAAGGTGGCGCGAAGGATGACGTCAAAATCGAAGATCTTACTATTGATATTGGTGCCAAGAGTCAAGCAGAAGCCGCTGAGCTGGTTGCAGTTGGTGATCATGTCATTTATGATGTGGACTTTGACTACTTACTTAATGATACTTTTGCAGGACGAGCCCTAGACAATCGAACAGGTTCTTATATTATCGCTGAGGTCATCAAAGCACTCTCCAAGGAGACCCTTAGCGTTGGCGTTTACGCCGTCAGTACCGTCAATGAGGAAACCACCATGGGTGGCGCTCATTTTGCAGCAGCTCATATCGTCCCCAGCATCGCCATCGCTTGTGATGTCACCTTCGCCACTGACAGTGTCGGATCAGATCCCAAAAAAGACGGCGACGTCAAACTTGGTGGAGGCCCTGTTATCTCTATAGGTTCACAGATTAACACAAAGATTAATGCCCTCATCAAGGCAGCTGCAAAGAAACACAACTTACCTTTACAAGTTGAGCTCACCCCAAGCAGCACTGGTACCGACGCCGATAAAATGAGATTCTCCGGTAAAGGTGTCCCAGTAGCCCTGATTTCATTGCCCC
>JBBRGL010000298.1:0-3423 GCA_038240675.1 Peptostreptococcales bacterium | reverse complement strand
TACTCCGTACAAACCGCAAGTGTCTCCATAAACGGCACAGTACATAGGGGATACAGTGAAGCTTTAAGAGACAATGTCAGTACTGTCATGCGTTACTTAGGATTGTCTGAAAATCTTTTCACCAGAGGGCCATCTTAATTTTGGAAAATCCAGTAATTAACTATTCGCGAAGCTCGCCTATTTCAGCGGACTATGCGTTAAATAATCGCTTATCGTTCAGAAAAGGTTTCACCAAACTTAAAAAAAAGCTGACTCTTTAGGGTATTCCCTAATGAGTCAGCTTTTTTAGCGTTTCTTTTTAGGCATTTGGTGAATGGCTTCGTTGCGTAATCCTAGAACAGCTTCTACAAAAGCCTCAGAAAGGGTAGGATGAGCATGAATGGCGTTTGCAATATCTGCGACACCCATCCCTTTATTGATGGCAAGGGCAGCCTCGTGGATCAGATCAGAGGCATGCGGTCCCATAATGTGTACCCCAACGATTTTGTCCTCACACGCGATAACCTTGACTAACCCTTCGCCTTCACCGAGAGCCAAAGCTTTGCCATTGGCGGCGAACATAAACTTGTTGGTCTCATAGGGTTTGCCAGAAGCTAAAACTTGCTCTTCTGTCAGCCCCACCGTCGCCACTTCTGGCATGACAAAGACACAAGAGGGTACAACAACATGGTTAATATGCGCTTTGTGGCCCATAATGTGTTCAACTGCATGAATTCCATGATGCGACGCCACGTGGGCTAACATCCATAGGCCATTCACATCGCCAATGGCATAGATATTGGGCACATTTGTCTGATAATTCTCATTCACATCAATGCCTTTTTTCCCTTTGACGATGCCTAAATTTTCAAGTCCCAAGCCTTGTGTATAGGATTCACGACCTGATGCCATCAAAAGCATATCCGCTTCGTAAACCGCTTCACCTTTTTTGGAATCTACCGTGACTCTAAATTGCCCTGACTCCGTCTTTTCAATTTTCTTAAAACTCAATTTCGTCTGAATGTCCATTCCTTTGCGCTTCAAAGTTGTGACAAGACGCTTTGTGATATCAGAGTCTACAAATTTAATGATCTCCGAACGTACAAGCAGTGTCACTGCAGTGCCAAAAGAGCTGAATATGCCAGCAAATTCTATGGCCACCACACCTCCGCCGATGACGATCATGCTTTTAGGAATATGATCAAACTCCAGCAGCTCATTCGATGTGACAATCCCTGGCAAATCCGCTCCAGGGACTGAAATTGATGAAGGGACAGAACCTGTAGCAAGGATGATGTTTTTGCCCTTCACTTCCATTACACCATCAATGGTTTTAACCAATACAGTGTTTGCATCTTTTAATGTGCCAAATCCTTTGATGATTTCTATTTTATTGGCCTCAAGCAATTGATATATACCCTCTACCAAGGATTTTACAATTCCTTGCTTCCTTGATTGGATCTTCGCCACATTCAGCGAAAAAGTTTCTAGCTCTATGCCAAAGGCGTCTGCCTGTTTAAGTATTTCGACAATCTCTGCATTTCTACATAAGGCCTTAGTGGGGATGCATCCTCTATTTAAGCAGGTGCCGCCAATTTCGTCATTTTCTATGAGACAAACAGAAGCGCCTAATTGCGCACCTCTGATTGCCGATTCATATCCACCAGGACCACCACCAATAATGATGATATCCTTCATTTATAGTTCTCCTATGGTTTCCACTTTAATATCATGTCCTTTGCTGCCTTTACTTCATCAATACGTCCAATGATGGTTGTATGAGGCGCATTTTTCAGGAGCTCTGGGGTTTCATCCGCTTCTTTTCTGATTTTGATCATCACGTCGATAAAGGCATCGAGGGTCTCAAGACTCTCGGTCTCTGTCGGCTCGATCATAATCGAATTTGGAATAATCAGAGGGAAATAAATAGTCGGTGGATGGTATTTGTAATCGAGGAGACGCTTGGCAAAATCCAGAGTAGAGACCTCACCCAAATCTTTTGTCATTCCCCCTAAAACAAATTCATGTTTACACACCTGATCGATTGGCAGATAATAATGCTCTTTCAACCGTTTCATCATGTAGTTTGCATTGAGAACCGCCGTCTCAGATGCCTTTTTAAGGCCTTCAGCACCCATGGTCAAAATATAGGTGTAGGCACGGAGCAAAATACCAAAATTGCCATAGAAACCTTTGACTTTGCCTATTGAATAGGGTTTGTCATAGTTGAGAAAGAAACTTCCGTCTGCTTTTTTTTCAACGCTAGGCACAGGTAAAAACTCAACCAAATCAGCTCTTACGCCTACAGGGCCAGCACCCGGCCCTCCGCCGCCGTGAGGTGTCGAGAATGTCTTATGAAGATTGTAATGTAGGACGTCAAAGCCCATATCTCCAGGACGCGATATGCCCATAATGGCATTCATATTGGCGCCATCGTAGTATAGTAGCCCGCCTGCTTCGTGAACAAGGTCCGCAATTTCTTTAATGTTTTGCTCAAATAAGCCAAGTGTTGAAGGATTGGTCAGCATAAGTCCTGCCACTTCATCATTTAGCACCGCTTTAAGAGCCTCTAAATCCACGTGCCCAAGCTTATTGGATTTGATTTCAACAATCTCTAGTCCAGCAACCTGTGCGCTGGATGGATTTGTACCATGTGCTGAATCCGGCACAATTATTTTGGTGCGCTTATAGTCTCCGCGCTTGTCATGATAGGCTTTGATGATCATAAGACCTGTCATTTCACCGTGAGCACCAGCTGCAGGCTGAAGTGTCATTTGACTGAGTCCAGCAACTTCCGCAAGCATGTCGCCTAGATTATACATCACTTCAAGGGCACCTTGTACTTCTTGTATGGGTTGGAGGGGATGAATGTCTTTGAACCCTTCGAGGGCCGCCATATCTTCATTTATTTTGGGATTATATTTCATCGTACAGGAGCCAAGGGGATAGAACCCTCTATCCAATCCATAATTGAGCATTGATAGATTGGTGTAATGTCTCACCACGTCAATTTCACTGATTTCTGGAAGCACAAGAACTTCCTCTGTCAAATAGGATGCAGGCATGACCGTGTTGGCATCAAAAGCAGGAACATCAAGGGCTGGCAAACGGTATGCTTTACGGCCAGGTTTTGAAAGTTCAAATACTAAATGATCATAACTCATGATGGCGTCACCTCCAATGCGCTGACAAGTGTGTCAATTTCATTTTTTGTTCTTTTTTCTGTGACGCAGTATAGTGCTGTATTCTTGACATCGTCGTATTCTGCATCGCAGTTGAACCCACCAATCATCCCCTGCTTCAATAGCCTTTCGTTGAGGCTTACAATATCCTCTGTACCTACGACTGCAAATTCTTTAAAAAATGGTTTGTTGAAGGCTAACTTGAATTTGCCGCTCCTTACAATTTCCTGAGCTGCATAATGGGCCTTTTGCATACACTGCT
>JBBRGL010000297.1:0-3428 GCA_038240675.1 Peptostreptococcales bacterium | reverse complement strand
GGTCATTCCCCTAAATCATAAACATTGGCAAGAGTGGTAATAAGGGCAAAAATGACGATAGAGGCTAGGTTTGCGGTGCTGTTGTCATGGTCAAAACGGGGAGAAACCTCTGCCACATCAAAGCTTATGAGCTTTCCACTTTTGACCAAGTGCTTGAGGATTTTAAGGAGCCTTTCGGGGTTCATGCCGAGAGGCTGGGCTGAGCTCACACCTGGAGCAAAAGCAGATGAAAAAACATCCATACACAAAGTCATGTAAATAAAATCTTTATTTTTCGTAAATTGATCCAATTTGTCTAAATGGGGGAGCAAATCCCCCTCGGAAAGCTCCACAGCAAGGAGATGGACAACGTTTAACCGCTCTGCGGTCTTGAACAACTCAAGGGTGTTGCCACTTTTTTGAACCCCGATACAAAAGTAATGGAAGGGACGGTCGGTCTCTCTACAGTGATCGGAGATTTGTCTAAACATAGTGCCACTACTGCCGCCACTCTGGTAGGGCCTTAAATCAAAATGAGCATCAAAATTGACGATGCCAAAACTTTTGGAATAGCGTTTTGTGATAAAAGATTCAAGACCTCTATAATGACCATAGGCTATTTCGTGACCTCCACCAAGGAGAATTGGAAAGATATTCAGATTGAGAAGCCGTTCAACCGCTATGGCCAAACCCTGCTGTGCCTCTGCCAAAAGTGTTCCTTCTGCCGCAATATCCCCTGCATCGTAAAGCGTCACTTCTTTTGAAAAACTACAGGGTTTGTTGCGAAGCTCCGTGCGAATAGACAGGGGTCCGTTGACAGCACCTGTACGTCCTAGGTTTCGTCCAACGCCGATATCACTTTCAAAGCCTAAAAAGGCTATAGCCAGTTTGCCTTTGAAGGGGACCGCACTTGGATCAGACAAGTCAAGGGGCTTTATCCACTGATGAAAGCGAAAAGCGTCATAATTGGTTTCGTCATCTATACGGCCTGTCCATATGTGCAAATTAGCCTGACGATAGAATGGAATATTCATGGTTTACTCCTTTTGAAGTTTAATGAGATACTCCTATTATACAGGACTAAGTGGTAATATGCATATGCGGATGCTCAAAACACACGTTAAAGTGTTTATGCACTCTTTAGTGAGGGTAGCAGTGTAGTGATTTATAAAATAATAAGGCGGTGAGAAAATGAAACGTTTTTATTGGGTATTTTTGTGTTTTTGATTGTCATTGTAGTGGCACTCTTTGGAGCTGTAAGTTTCAGAAATACAGTTAAATAATTGATTTATGTTTTAATATTTGACATAATAGTAAAGGCAACGTTTTTTTATTACACTTAGGGGGATGCATCGTGAAACCACTTGAAATCGCACGTGATACTGAAGCACATGTTCTTTTATCCAATATGGCCAATCGTCATGGCATTATTGCAGGAGCCACTGGTACGGGCAAAACCATCACTTTAAAGGTCTTGGCAGAGCAATTCAGTTCCATAGGTGTTCCCGTGTTTTTAGCGGATATTAAAGGGGATTTGAGTGGCTTTTGTGAGGCTGGCACCGATAGCCCTAAGCTTCAAGAGCGGATGCAGAAACTGGGCATGAAAACACCGGATTTTACAGATTTCCCCGTTCAGTTTTGGGATTTACAAGGTGAGAAAGGTGCACTCATTCGTGCCACTGTCACAGACCTTGGCCCTATGCTCCTCTCCCGTATATTGGATCTCAACGAAAACCAAGCGGGGCTTTTAGAGGTTATTTTTAGAATTGCGGATGATCATGGCTTGTTACTCCTTGATTTGAAAGACATGAAGAAGATGCTCAACTATACCGCTGACCATGTGAAGGATTTTGAAAGAGATTATGGAACCTACACAAAGCAAAGTGTCGGCGTCATCCTGCGTAAACTTTTAGCCCTTGAAGAGCGTGGGGCAAATTCTTTTTTTGGCGAACCAGCCCTCGATATTCGCGATTTTATGACCTGTGACAATGAGGGACGAGGCATTATTCATATTCTCAATGCGGCGAGCCTCCTTCAAACACCCGCATTGTACTCTACATTTCTATTATGGTTATTAGCAGAGCTGTTTGAAATATTGCCTGAAGCGGGCGACTTGGATCAACCAAAGCTGGTCTTTTTCTTTGACGAAGCCCACCTGCTTTTTACAAACGCGTCAAAGCCTCTATTGGAAAAAATCGAGCAAGTTGTTCGCCTCATTCGCTCAAAAGGCGTTGGTATCTATTTTGTCACTCAAAACCCTCTCGATATTCCAGAGTCTGTTTTGGCTCAACTCGGCAACAGGGTACAGCATGCGCTGAGAGCTTTTACACCCAAGGATCAAAAGGCAGTTCGCGTCGCTGCTGAAACTTTTCGACAGGACAAAAGTTTTTCAGTTGAAGAGGCGATCATGCAGTTAGCAGTGGGGGAAGCCCTTGTCTCATTTCTCGATGAAACAGGAACGCCAACCTTTGTGAGACGTGCGTTTGTTGTACCGCCGCGCTCAAAATTTGGTCCCGCGGACCCAGAAGTTATCAGTGCCGTTAGACGACGTTCAAAATTGGATACGAAATACAATGAGATTGCAGACAGAGAATCCGCCTATGAGGTGCTGAATAGAAGAGTACAAGAGGCTGAAGCGGCTGTAAAACAGGAAGCGAAAACCATCAAAAAACTCCCTGATGAATATGAAGAAGCGCCGTCAAGAAGACCTGTACCAGCAAAAAAAAGAACGACTCGAGGGGATGATGTGTTTACAAGTGCCACAAAGTCCTTCGCCCGATCAGCAATGAGCTCTGTCGGCAGGGAAGTTGGCGGCAAGCTTGGAAAATCTATTTTGAGAGGGCTTTTAGGCAGCTTTCTCAAATAAGCCTGGATACATTGATACAAGTAAGAGACGCATACTTCTGCGTTTCTTTTTTGTGTGCCTCGCAAAATCATTACGATAACGCTCGTTGATACTCAGGCCACGGCATGGTATAATCAACTGGTTTGTATATGTGATTTTGAGAGTGAAAGAAGGCTTTTATCTGAACCATAAGCGTCATGTGATTGGAACTTGTTGAGACCCCTAAACAATCACGCGAATACTACCGTCCCACTACTGTCCCACGCGAAGCGCCGAACAAAAATTTCGATTCACTATGCCATACGAATGCTGTGGTATTTTAGGACATTTTCGTATACACATCACAGAATTTTGAGAGTGAAAGAAGGCTTTTATGGTTTTCAGTTCGTTGATTTTTATATTTGTTTTTTTGCCCCTTGTTCTTGGGTTCTATTATAGTGTAGGCAATAAATTGAAGAATTTCGTCTTGCTTTTCTTTAGCCTTTTGTTTTATATGTGGGGCGAGCCGACCTTTGTGTTTGTCATGGTACTGAGCATTCTTGTGAATTATTGCTCGGGACTCCTGATTCATGGATTTAGGCTCAAGCCTGTCCTGTCAAAAACC
>JBBRGL010000296.1:0-3444 GCA_038240675.1 Peptostreptococcales bacterium | reverse complement strand
GTCATATGAAAAATAACACTGATGCCAATGGCATTTAGGGTCTGGCTCAAGTACTGAGAATGGGTGTTAAGTGTAGTGCCAATGAGGAGCTCTGTGCCAACACTGATTACGACTGCCTTCATGTTTTACTCCTTAAGTAATGTTCTGTTATTATAAATATAGTCTACTCCAGAAATCAGGGTCAAAATCGCCGCTATATAGAGGACGATCTGATCCATGGGGATAGCCATTAAGCTAAAGGGATAATTGTTGAGGAGAATTATAATAATGGCGGCCATTTGTGAAATTGTCTTGAGTTTTCCCCAAACACTTGCCGCAATGACGATGCCGTCAGTGGCTGCAATAGCTCTGAAAATACTGACTACAAACTCTCTCGCAAGGATGAGGACTACTATCCAAGCGGGAATTTGCTGAAGACCTACAAGACAAACCAGTGCAGAAGTGACGAGGATTTTGTCCGCTAGTGGGTCAAGGAGCTTCCCGAGTTTCGTAATCTGATTGAAATTGCGAGCGATGTAACCATCCAGCATATCGGTCAGTGAAGCGACACAAAAAAGCACGAGTGCAATAATGCGGCTCTGAGGGGTTTCCTGCATAAGGAAGAACATAAAAAACGGAACCATAATCACCCGTAGAATGGTCAACTGATTGGCTAAATTCATATGGTTTCTCCTATCCAGTCATATTCTAGTGCATCGTTAATTTTCACGGAACAAATTTGTCCAATTTCAAGAACACTTGTTGTGTGGACATAGACAACACCATCAATTTCTGGAGCATCATAGGCACTGCGACCGACAAAAATGGATTCATTCTCAACTTTTTCTTCAATAAGTACGGAGATCACTTGACCAACTCTTGCAAGCATAAGGGTTTCAGAAATACCTTGCTGGAGGGCCATCAGCGTATTGTAACGCGTATCTTTGATCTCATCATCCAGGTGGTCTGGAAGTGTGTCAGCGGGGGTATCCTCTTCTCGTGAGTATTTGAAAACACCTAAGCGGTCGAATTTTAAAGTTTCAACCAAGACCAAAAGTTCGTTGAAATCCGCATCTGTCTCACCGGGAAAACCCACAATAAGCGTTGTACGAATGGCGATATCCGGAACTGCAGTTCTTAAATCGGCAACGACTTTTTCGATGTGCGCTTTGGAGGTTTTGCGATTCATCAGTTTAAGGATGCGGTCAGAGGCATGTTGTATGGGAATATCGATGTAATGGCACACTTTTTCATTGTCTCTAATGGCTTTAATGAGGTTTTCGGTGATCATATCTGGATAGGCATACTGAAGGCGGATCCACTGGAGACCCTCAATTTTGTTCAGTTCATCGAGCAATTCCGGCAGCAATTTTTGTTCTTCAAGGTCAGTCCCATAACGGGTAATGTCTTGGGCGATGATAATCAGTTCTTTCGCACCCTGTTTTACCAGTGACTTCGCTTCGTTTAGAACATCAGCGAGTAGCCTGCTTCTGTACTTTCCTCTGAGTTTTGGGATAATGCAGTAGGTGCAGCAGTTGTCACACCCTTCGGCAATTTTGAGAAATGCCGTATGCTTGGGTCCTAGTGTCTTACGCGGAAGATGCTCTGGAATGTGTTTGTCTGCAGATTCAATAAAGACATCTTTACGCGTAGGGTCTTCAAGCATTTGAACGGTTTTGAGAATATGATCAAAAGACGTGGTTCCCAGTATGGCATCAATTTCGGGCATTTCTTTTTTGAGGTCTTCTGCGTAGCGCTGTGCCAGACATCCTGTCACCACTAAAAATTTGCACTTGCCGTGTTGCTTGTTTTGGAGTAGGGACAAAATTGTCTCAATAGATTCCTCTTTCGCGCTTTCGATGAAGCCACAGGTATTGACGACGATTATTTGCGCTTGCTCTGGGCTCAAAGTTGACATATAGGCTTGTCCCTCCAATATGCCAATCATGGTCTCTGTATCCACTTGGTTCTTTGAACAGCCTAATGTTTCAAAATAAACTTTTGTTTTTTTCATTGAATAATTTCTCATATTTCACCTTTACTCGATGTCTTGCATCATTTGATAGTATTCCTCTTTGGTCAACAACACTTCTCTTGGCTTACTGCCGTTAGTTTGACCGATAATCCGTCTAGCCTCTAATTCATCAATGAGGCGTGCTGCTCTGTTGTAACCAATTCTAAAGCGTCTTTGAAGCAAGGAAGCAGATGCTTTTTGTGTATCTATGACAAATTGGATGGCTTCTTTAATAATGGCATCTGAATCATCCTCTTCCTTTTGTTCTAAGGTCATGTCCTCTAAAATGTCATCGTCATAAAAAATTTCATCAAATTGACCTTTGACATATTGGGTGACGCTTTCTACCTCTTCGTCGCTTATAAAAGCCCCTTGAACACGTTGAGGCTTCGAAGCGCCCACTGGACTATACAGCATGTCCCCTTTTCCAAGCAGTTTTTCGGCACCGCCAATATCCAGAATCGTCCTGGAGTCGACCTGTGATGAAACGGCAAAGGCTATACGTGAGGGGATATTGGCTTTGATGACCCCTGTAATAACATCGACAGAGGGTCTTTGTGTGGCGACAATTAAGTGAATACCTGCAGCTCTAGCCATTTGTGCAAGACGGCAAATAGCGTCTTCTACGGCATTTGGGGCGACAATCATCAAATCCGCAAGCTCATCTATAATCACGACAATTTGGGGCATAGGTCGTTTTCCAGGTGTGCTTTCATTTTTTTTGTTGAAACCTTTAATATCCCGAACACCAACTTCAGCAAATTTTTTGTAGCGTTCTGTCATTTCATTGACCGCCCAATTCAGGGCAATAGCCGCTTTTTTGGGGTCGGTCACAACGGGCAGAATAAGGTGTGGAATGCCGTTATAGATATTCAACTCGACGACTTTTGGGTCAATCATGAGGAATTTTACTTCATCGGGTTTTGCGGTATAGAGAATAGAAGTGATGATGGTGTTGATACAGACGCTTTTGCCGGAGCCAGTAGCACCTGCAATCAGTAAATGGGGCATTTTTTGAAGGTCTGCAATGATAGGTAGCCCTGAAATATCTTGTCCCAGTGAGAATTTGAGTTTAGACTCAGTCTCTTCAAATTCTTTGCTTTCGATGAGTTCTCTAAGACCGACAAGGGATGTGGTTTTGTTGGGCACTTCGATGCCGACTGCGGCTTTACCCGGTATAGGGGCAACAATGCGCACCTGAGATGCTGCCAGGTTTAAGGCAATATCATCGCTGAGGTTCACGATGCGACTGACTTTGACGCCCGGACTAGGCTGAAGTTCAAAGCGTGTAATGGCTGGACCTTTACTCACTTGGACTACTTTAGCATCGACGCCAAAACTCGCAAGTGTATCCTCTAAAATGCGCGCTTTGATCAAAATATCCTTGCGGTCTTTGTCCCCGTTTGTATGTTTGACCTGTGTCAGTATTTCCCGAGGTGGCAACAAATAAT
>JBBRGL010000295.1:0-3450 GCA_038240675.1 Peptostreptococcales bacterium | reverse complement strand
GGCAGAGGCCATTAGACGGCTGACTGTTGTGGATTTTCCAGCCATCGTCGCTATAGATGCTCGCGGCAATAATCTTTACACCGAACTATTCTAAGACTATAATTCAAAGGAGATTCAAAAATGATAGATTACAATCAGCTTGCACTCGAGCTTCACGAAAAGCATAAAGGCAAAATAGAAGTGGTCAGCAAAGTCGCAGTCCTCAACAAAGATGATTTATCGACGGCCTACACACCTGGTGTTGCAGAGCCTTGCCGCGCTATCGCCAAAGACAAGGAATTGGTCTATAAATATACAGCTAAAGGCAATATGGTAGCTGTTGTCACAGATGGCACAGCGGTACTGGGTCTAGGGGATATTGGTCCTGAGGCTGCTCTCCCTGTTATGGAAGGAAAAGCGGTTTTGTTTAAAGCATTTGCAAATGTGGATGCATTTCCGATTTGTCTTGCTACAAAAGATGTGGATGAAATTGTACGCACTGTCAAGCTTCTTGAACCTGTGTTTGGCGGCATAAACTTAGAGGATATTGCAGCACCGCGCTGTTTTGAAATTGAAAGGCGTTTAAAGCAAGAACTTGACATCCCCGTTTTTCACGATGATCAACATGGCACAGCCATTGTTGTTGCGGCTGCACTCATCAACAGTTTGAAGCTTGCAGACAAAAAAATGGAGGACATTCAAGTGGTCATCAACGGGCCAGGTTCTGCTGGGATTGCCATCGCCAAATTGCTGATTCGCTTAGGTGCTTATAATGTTATACTCGTAGGTCGGAAAGGTGCGCTTCACAAAGGTGCAGATTATTTGAATGAAGAACAGCGCCTTATGATGGCATGCACCAACCTGAGTAGCGAAGAAGGACTCCTTTCTGAGGTTATTGCAGGCAAGGATGTCTTCATTGGTGTTTCAGGACCAAAAGCCCTAACAAAAGAGGATGTTTCCAAAATGAACCACCACGCCATTATCTTCGCCATGGCAAATCCAGTTCCTGAGATATTTCCTGAAGAAGCATTTGCTGGAGGTGCGTTTATAGTGGGAACGGGACGCTCTGACTTTGACAATCAAGTCAACAATGTCTTAGCTTTTCCGGGTATTTTTAGAGGCGCCCTTGATGTAAGAGCTAAAGAAATCAACGAAGAGATGAAAATCGCTGCAGCATACGCTATCGCCGAGACGCTGACTCGGGAAGAAATCAGGCCTGACTACGTCATACCTATGGCGTTTGATTTGAGAACAGCGGGACGCGTTGCCGAAGCCGTCAAAAAAGCAGCTAGGGAAACGGGTGTTGCACGTCTATAAGACTTCAAGTGGACTTCAAAAGAGTGAAAATGCCTTTTTTGGAGTCCTTTAAATTTTCGACATATTTTTGGACATACCCTTAAAAATTCAAGAAAAATGACACACTATGGTGTTTTGTCATTCTTACTTTTTGCTGATGATAATAAAGCTATTTAATCATAATGCTATCATTAATAAACAATTTCTAAAATTGCTTTTCATTCTCATCAAAATATACTATTCTATTCTTAATGACGCATGTTCTTCTTAAAGAATATATTGGTTAGGGTGTCAAAAGCCCTTAGTTGATCATATTCATACCGCATATAGTACAGGATGGTTCAACTGGAACTATATGCGGTATGAATAATTGAGAAACTCACTTTTGACCCTCTAAACATATTGGAATACAAAAATACATCTTCAATAATGTATACAAGCATATTTTGTTTTGGCTACTTAACATAATGAATAGGTGTGTTATGCTATAGAAGAAGATAAATGCAACCAATCTTGCATCAAATGAGATTAATGAATGAAATGTACTCAAAATTAACGAAAAGCAGTGGTTTGAACACTAGAAACTTTTAAGGAGGAAATCGAATGTTTGACAAGGATGAGCTTTCTGTCATAAAGGAAGCGGTGGAAAAGTATGATGAAAAAACAGTTAAATCTTTAGAGCGAAACCCAGAGCGATATGAAACTTTTTTTTCAGGTTCTGGGGACCCTGTTAACCGGTTATACAGCCCTGTGGATGCGCCAGAATTCGACTACATGAATGATTTAGGCGTCCCTGGACAATACCCGTATACACGTGGCGTTCAAAACACCATGTACCGTGGTAAACTCTGGACTATGAGAATGTACGCTGGATTTGCTTCAGCAGAGGAATCCAATCAGCGCTACAAATACTTGGTTGAACAGGGTTCTATGGGTCTTTCCATCGCTTTTGACCTTCCGACTCAAATTGGATACGATTCTGACCATGAGCTTTCTGAAGGCGAAGTTGGAAAAGTCGGCGTCGCCATCGATTCGCTTGCTGATATGGAGATCCTTTTTGATGGTTTACCGCTGGATAAAGTGTCTACTTCAATGACCATCAATGCCCCTGCTTCAGTTCTCCTCGCTATGTACATTGCTGTCGCTGAAAAACAAGGTGTTACACCGGATAAGCTCAGAGGCACAATCCAAAACGATATTTTGAAAGAGTATATTGCAAGAGGCACGTATATATTCCCAACTGAAGAATCCATGAGACTCATCACGGATATTTTTGAGTACTGTGCGACAGAAGTGCCTCAGTGGAATACCATCAGTATTTCGGGCTACCATATTAGAGAAGCGGGTTCAACGGCAGCCCAAGAGGTTGGATTTACATTAGCGGACGGTATTGCATATGTTGAAGCAGCCATTAAAGCCGGCCTTGATGTGGATGTATTTGCACCTCGCCTTTCTTTCTTCTTCAACGCACACAACGACTTATTGGAAGAGATTTCTAAATATAGAGCAGCTAGACGCCTCTGGGCACGTATTATGAAAGAGCGTTTTGGGGCAAAAGACCCAAAATCCATGCAGCTTAAATTCCATACCCAAACAGCGGGCTCTACGCTGACAGCACAACAACCTGACAACAATGTAGTGCGTGTCGCCATTCAAACCCTCGCAGCTGTACTCGGAGGATCACAAAGTCTTCACACCAATTCTAAGGATGAGGCACTAGCGCTTCCATCAGAGGCCAGCGTCCGCGTTGCACTCAGAACGCAGCAAATTGTAGCCTATGAATCAGGCGTCACCAATACAGTAGATCCTTTAGCGGGCTCATATTTTATTGAAGCAAAAACCAACGAAATCGAAGAGCGTGCAATGGCTTATATCCGCAAAATAGATGAATTAGGCGGCGCGCCAAAAGCTATTGATAAGGGGTATATTCAGCAAGAAATCATGGATGCCGCTTATCAGTACCAAAAGGACGTTGAAAGTGGCCAGACAGTAGTTGTCGGCGTCAACTTCCAGCAAATCGAGGAAGCGCCAATTACAGGTCTCCTCAGAGTTGATCCAAGTGTTCAGGTCAGACAAATTGAAAAGTTAAACGCCCTTAAGGCGCGAAGAGACAACCCAGCTGTAACTGCTCATTTGCAGAAACTCAAAGTAGCATGCGAAGGCACTGAAAACGTC
>JBBRGL010000294.1:0-3459 GCA_038240675.1 Peptostreptococcales bacterium | reverse complement strand
ACCACAGCCTGTAAACCCTATGGATGACAAAAGCAACATCGCTACCAATACATAAATACCTAATTTTTTCATGACCATCCCCACTTTCTTTTTCTTTCTGCTCATTAAGAAACATGATTAGAGTGTCAAAAGTAAGTTTCTCGAATATTCATGCTACATATAATTCCATTTTAACCATCCTGAACTATATGTGGATGAATATGATCAACTAAAGGCTTTTGACACCCTAATCAAACATCATTACAATAACAGTTTACTAAAACATTTAGTAAACGTCAAATAAAATTTTCTTGCCTCCTAGAGTCCCTATTTTATGTGTTTCACTTTAGAGGAATTGGGTATATAGTTGTTAAAGATATATGTATGTTTTTGTGTACGTGGTTGTCTCAATACTTCACTCTGTGATTTCTAGACCTTCCAAGGAGGCTCAATATGGTGATATCCAATCAAACTTCAAAAGCTGCGTCCGCGCTCACTCAATATTCTAAGGTTAATGCAACACAGGTCAACCCTGTTCCTAAAAACGCGCCACAGCAGCAAGATGTAAACCAAAAAAAATCTGCCGGTGATCCAGCAGTTCAGTTGTCGTTGTCTACCCAGACGACGGCATCTCAACTCACAGGTCAGTCGCAGAATTTAGCAAAGCCTATCACCCAGGTTCAAAATAATGGTCCTCAAATCGCAGATACCGCTAAAAAAGACCAGGTCGCCACGGATTCGCGTATCACAAATCGACGAACCGACAGACCAAATAGCGCACACTCCCTTCAAAAGCCAAATACGGAACCTGTTCCTTTGTCAGACAACACGGTGAAACAAGCCATGGAAGCCTACAAAAAAATCGCGATGAGCCAGGCGCCGACCACCCTTCAAGCACAAGCAAACTCAACACCTCAAAACGTACTGGATCTCTTGAAATAGCAACAAAAGGAGGATGTCATATGACATCCTCCTTTTGTTGTCACCTTAATTCAAATTAATTTGAATTAAGGTTTTATTTGATTCAATCCTGCGAAAAACGGTATAAATGAACTACAAGATAACCATCGGATACACTGATTTTTTCATAGGTTCTAAAAACGGAGGATTATATGGGGATTATCGTCAGTTCACGTGATATTATTCTAGAAGGCATCACAAAATCTCTCTACGAAATTATTTTGGATCAATCCAGTGATCCTATATTCTGTTTTGACCCCACAGGAAAATACCTCTACATCAACGCCGCCTTTTCGAAGGCCTTCAATCTTATGCCCTCGGACATTATCGGCAAACGCATTTGGGATGTCTTTCCTGGTGACGAAGGTGATAAACGCTTTGCCGCTGTCAAGCGCTCCATCGAAACAAAATGCGAAGTCGTCCTTGATGTCAAGGTTGACGCTTTTGACGGTACACGCTTTTATATGACCTCCGTCACCCCTATTATGGATTTAAGCGATACTCCACGTGCAGCCATTTGCATATCAAAGGAGATTACACAGCGTAAACGCGCTGAAATAGCCCTCGAATTGGCCAATTCTGTCGCTGAGCTTAAAAACCAAGAGCTGGATCATGCTGTCAAAGCCCTTTATCAAAAATCTATCACCGATGGCCTCACTACTTTATTTAACAGGCAGTACAGCATAGAATTACTTGAACATGCCATTAAAAAGCACCACGAATTGCCCTTTGATTTGATCGTGATGATTTTAGATTTGGACATGTTCAAGGACGTTAACGACCATTTTGGCCACTTAGTAGGGGATCATCTCCTCGCAAGCTTTTCAAAATCTTTAAAGGACACTTTTAGTCCCCTGGCAACTGTCGGGCGCTATGGAGGCGAAGAGTATATTTTGATTTTTCAAAATATCCCCTTCACAGAAGTCCTCAAACGGGTGCAAGACTTTCAAAGTGCTACCACTACCCTCTACTATCCCGAAATAAAATGCGCCTTACAGTTCTCCGCCGGCCTCAGTACCTATAGCGGCGAAGGCCTTAATGCAATTATCAAAAAAGCGGACGACCTGATGTACGAAGCGAAACGCAAGGGGCGCAATCAGCTGTGCCACACAGAAATTTAATCCGTCAATCAATGATTTTTTCTGGCCTTTGAATAGCCTGTTTCGGAGGCTGCTCAAAAGCAAGAAGTTCGAGGCGTGTGCCGAAAGAGGACTGTCGCTTTAGTCAGCGTATTTTTGTAACTTAACAGTTTCACCGTTAAGTGGGAAAATCCCGAAGGGAGTGTTCATACTCGATTTATAGAGCATGAGACTTCAACTTATTATTGCTTGAAGCCCGGATTTTGGCACCACAACGAAGAAATTCGCAGCTTTTCAGCAGCCTCTACTTTGAGGCTTTTTTCTTTTCTATATACCGCCACAAATAAAGCCCATAGAGCAAGCCAAACAAACCAAAAGTGAGACATTTTGATATCAGATCCATCAAAAAAGCCATGGTGAAATAATCGCTGAATACAAAGGGAGGGTTGGCCGCCCGCATAACGATGCTAAAAAGTATGCCTGTCGGCAGACCCCAAAGGAGGGCACCATAAAATAAGACAAACCTCAATTTGCCTTTTTTTTGAGCGTTTTCCCATAATGACTTCTGATTTTGATCCATTTTCTCTCCCTGTCCCTCCGGTTATGTCCTATCCTTAATATAGTTTACCACAGATATAGACAAAAATAGCTGTTGCGTCTAGACAAGAACAAGTCCCGGAATGACGCAAACTTTATAATACAGTTTAGAATCCCATAAAACTTTTGTGCATATCTGAAAAAGGTTTGCTGGCCTTCTTCACTGCATAATCCAGATTTTTGTTGATTTGGACCCTGTACCTTCAAAGGTCTTGCCTGCATAGGCTAAAGTACTCACTTCTAACTTTTGATTCTCCTTAAATTTTGATAACTCGGTCTCATCGATGTTCACAACGACCCACATGTTTTTTAAATCTGTCAAAGTCGTCAAATTCATGCCATTGGATCCCATTTCCCCTGCAGACACATTGAGCACTGTCACATACCCAGCAAGAGGTGCTTTAATGGAAGTATCATGAATAGAGGTATACATTTCTTTGATACCTGCCAGTGTTTAGTAAATAACTAGGGTGTCAAAAGTAAGTTTCTCGAATATTCAAACTACATTTAGTTCCAGTTGAACAATCCGGAACTATATGCAGTATGAATAGGATCAACTAAGGGCTTTTGACATCCTAACCGTAAATACGTTTACAAAAATATTTCTGTGCCTTTGATTTAAACTTGTGCACGCGGATATTTACGGGAAAAGTCACCTTATGTGTAGATACAGATAACATTTTGTTTTTCTATGTTAAATCCACGTATTAAGTCCCCTTTGTCAAGACAAGAGAATCCGATTTCTTAGTGTACCTTATATTTCCAATACGATTGTGTAATTCAGATGGTTACGCCGCTTTTACTCCTATGTATATTTCTTTAGGAGTCAGGTAGCCATGTGATT